>JAIOYD010000047.1 GCA_021741285.1 Rickettsiaceae bacterium
CTTTTATACTTGCTGAGCGAGAATATAATATTCCGTTTTTAATAATTAATGCAATGGAGGGCTCAGGCATCATAGCTGCCAATAAATAAGCCATGCCTAGTTCTATAAAATAGTATGTCGACATATATTAGCATCTGTTTTAAGTAAAGATGATTTTTAGAATTAGGAGCAGTGTTAAGATGCTTGAGAAAAACAATATTTCTTATCCAGGTATGCATGGTATTTACATTGATCCCTAATTATCCTACAGTTTGAACAACAGGATGGTGGTGGATTCACTGCCAACTTAAAACTACTTATTCCTTGAATTTTAGCGGATTGTGCCCTTTCTTTATTATCTAGTTTATTCTAACAAATTTTATAATTTCATTATATAAGATCTGATTTACTATTTTAATAACTTCTTCATAAGAGGTATTAACAAAAAAATGGTCCCCAAATAAAAGGTGATATTTAAATAAACTACTCGTTTGCTCTTTCCATTGTATTAGATCATCAAGATCCACTGTATCATCGCTTAAACCTCCTAAGGCTGTCATAGGACAAGTAAGGGGTTCTTCGCTAGTATATTTATAAGTCTCAGATATACAAAAATCGGCACGTATTGTGGGCATGAATATGGACATAAGTTCTTCATTCTCAATAATATAATCAGGTATCCCATTGTACTTCTTAAGCTCTTCAATAAACTTTAAGTTAGGTAAATCATGAATGGGTTGTTTTTTAAGAGGCACCTGAGGTGCTTTAGTACCTGAAATTACTAGATGTTCTGGTTTAGGCATTCCTTTTCTTCGTAATACACGTACAAATTCAAAAGCTATCAAAGCACCTGTACTATGTCCAAAGAAAATAAATGGTTTATCTAAATAATTATTAAAGTGCCAACATAAATTATTAACAATTTGAGAAATATTATTTAATAAAGGTTCATTAAAACGTTCTTCACGTCCAGGCAATTGAATAGCTATTAATTCGACATCACCTATTACATCTTTAGACCATTGTCTAAATGCAGAGGCGCTACCACCGCTATAATGAAAGCAAAATAGCCTAAGATATGCATTTTTTTCTTGTTTAAATGGTATAAACCAATCATTATGTTTTAGCATATTAATATAGACCAACTATCTTTAAATTAGCTATTCTTGATTTTGTACGTGTTCCAGTATTATAAAAAAAATTCCAACACTAATGCCAATACTGTTTATTATAGTGAGTTCGAAACAAATATCAAATTCTAATTATTTTAGCGATATATTACGGAATTACACTTTTTAGGTTGGCTTTTAATACGGTATTTATTTAATAATACAAGTTAAGAGAGATAGGGCAAAAATCATCGAAACCTATAAACGGTAAGCCTGCTTGTTCTAGCCTGCTTTTGCTGGCAAAAAACCACTTATTTGTTTATCCCATAATGTTTTGTAAAGGCCTGATTCAGCCATTAAATCTACATGTTTTCCATCTTGTACAATTTTTCCTTTATCAAAAACAAGAATACGGTCCATATGCAAGAGAGTAGATAAACGATGGGCGATGACAATCGTAGTCTTTTCTTGCATGAGATCTAGTAAGCTTTCTTGAATTTGGTGTTCTGTAGCAGAATCGAGTTGGCTTGTTGCTTCATCCAAAATCAAAATCGGGGCATTTTTTAAAATAGCTCTAGCAATAGCAATACGCTGGCGTTCCCCTCCAGAGAGTTTAAGACCTCTCTCTCCTACTAAAGTCTTATAACCTTCTGGAAGATCGCAAATGAATTCATGGGCGTGAGCACGTTTTGCAGCCTCAATAACCTCACTATCAGAAGCATTCATATTGCCATAGCGAATATTTTCCATTAATGTACGATTAAACAGTGATAGGTCTTGAGGAATTATACCGATAGCTTGGCGTAGCGATTCTTGAGAGATATCTCGGATATCTTGATTATCAATCAGGATTTGACCTTGGGTGACATCAAATAATCTCAGGATAAGATGCACAAAAGTTGACTTACCACTACCAGAATACCCAACTAATCCCAGTTTTTGTCCAGAGTGAATTTTGACAGATTTGTTCTCAAATACTGGTTTGGACTTATTATAGTAAAATTGAACCTTTTCAAAAAGAATCTCTCCTTTTGTAATAACAATATCTTTAGCACATTCTTTATCTTGGATCTCCAGGATTGAGTTAATAATATGAAGACCTTGAGTTACTTTTCCGAAAGATTCAGCAAATTCTCTTATATTTCTTGATAGGTTATGTAGACAATTAACAATAGAAATATTCAAAATCAGTATAAGTGCAAAATCACCAGGAGTAATAGTTTGGTTTTTAATACCTGTAACCAACCACCAAAAACATATAGCTTGGAAAATAATGAAGGAACTCTCTTGAAATGTGTGCATTTTCATCAAGAACCAATCGCGTACTTGTTCTGCTTTAACTGAGTGCTGGTAGGCTTCATTCAAATAATTTGTCTCAAGTCTTTTACCCCCAAAAAGACGAACGCTTCCTATATTGCCAATAATATCTACAATATTACCAATAACCGTTGAATGAACTTCCGCAGCTTCATGAGCTAATGCCTTGGCTTTTCTAGATAGCTTTATTGAGACAATTAAAAATATAGTAATCCAGAGAATAAGACCCATAGCAAACTTTAAATCAACTAGCCAAACCGTATAGATAGCGATTGAGAGTGCCAAAGCATGACTAAAAAATTGGTCAATAAGGGTATTTAAGATATTGGGAATACCATTTGTTACATCATTAATTTTATTAGCAACGCTTCCTGAGAAATGATTTTGATAAAAGTTCTGCGAATGATTCATCATACAACCCATGAGTATAACCCCAATATGTTTTTTTAAATTGGGGTGAAAACATAAAAGAATCCACTCATAAAAACGAAATGTGACAACAACAATCACTCCCATAACAATATAAAGAGTTATTGGTAATAAGAGAGCATCAAATTCCTGTGATGGTAAAATCATAGTGATTTTGTTGAGGATCACCTTAATCAAATATGGGCTCAATGACATGTCAATTGCCCAAATAACAGTTACGATAAACTGACCAGCTATAAGCCACCTAAAGGGCTTGACTGCACCTATGATAAAAAATACAATGGAGTCTCTGGTATTTTTTTGTGTAGACATAATTCTTCTAAATAATGCTTTTCTATAAAATGCTTTTCTATAAAATACCCAAATCATTGAGCCAATGTCTAAAATAACATCACCTAATTTAGGCTACACAAGGAAATCTAAAATACTTACCTACTCAAAAACACGTAACTAAAAGTTCTAGAGATATTAAAAGTTTTTAAAGATTACTAATAATAACAAGTGTATTCAAATTATCGCCGGAAGCTCATAAATGCTGGAAAACCTCATGTATATTAATTTGGCTGACATAATTAACCTAGCACGATTTACTGACAGAGCGTAGCACCATGAAATAAATTGATGCTTAATTTAGGTATAAATCTAGACTTAATCTGATAGCACAGCTGATTATTAGCTGTTAAATCTGTGTCAAATAAGTTATAGAGTAATACTCTTCTTTTCTGCAACTTTAACAAAAATTCATGAAAGTTTTCATCAGTATTTTCTGTACCAACACTTTCTTGAATGAGGTTGTTGCGCACTAATGTTTACACAAATATTCATTTAAATCAATCAATATATTGCTTGAAATAGGAAGAAATTATCAAAATTCGTATTGACAGAACTAAAATAAACTAGCAAATTAGTTATTGAGACAAACTAAAATAAACTAAATCTGTGAAGCCATTATATGAATACTAAGTTTAATTAAAACTGTAGTTATATAGTTTTGTTTAGTATTTAATTTCGGCAATTTGAATATTTGACTTAAGGAGCATAAGTTATGAGCCCATTTTACGAGGAGGAATTTGAAGTTGTTATTAACCTGGAGGACCAATATTCCATTTGGCCTAAAAGAAAAGAAATTCCCTATGGATGGAAGACCGTGGGTAAGTTTGGCCCAAAAGATGAATGTTTAGCTTATATAAAAGAAGTATGGACTGATATGAGACCAAAAAGCCTTAAAGATATGGAAGCTGAAAGAGCTCTAAAAGCTGTAAATTAAAATATCAACTAAACAACAACTTAAACAATCGCTAAATAATTGTAGGCAGATATGTCGTTAAAATATTTAAAATCTACCATTAAGCCTGAACCACTGATTTGGCAATGGTATGCTTGGTCTTATCTCATATCACCTATTACTGCTGCGTGTAATATTGTTGAGAGACACCTCAAAATCATGCAGTCTTACATTCAAAATCCTCAAATACACTGCCAAGCCGCTAAAGATCCTAAGCTACTTGGTGGACCATTTATTGACCTAGATGGTAAGCAAGTTGCTGAGATACAAGAACTGATCACTCAAACCAAAACCAACTGTGCTGAGCTTATACTCTTACACGATTCTTTTAAAGAACTAGATAGAACACTGCAAACAGAAGCCCAAGGAGATTCCTTGGAATCCTATTATGCACGTATACCTACCCCCCTCAAAGGATTGATCGAGCTTGTATATGATTTAAATAACCATCCCTCTATTAGGTTGATAGAATCTTTGATCTATAAGAAGTATTATTCTACTCAAAACCAAAGTATAGCTCTTTCAGAAACAAATAGTGATTTTAGAAAATTCGTTTTAAGTACACCGCGTATTGACCGAGAAGATGAAGTATACCTACATATACCCTTCTCTGACTCTAAATTGGATAGGCTCTTTAAAATGAAAGAAGAACCACAAAGCCTAGAAGAAATCCAAGCTTTATTTGAGATTCCAGAATCAAAACAGCTATTGTTTCAATCCTTTTTTACAACAACTCCACCACTATTACTCGATGACCGGAATTACAGAGGGGAAGGGATTCGTTTAAGGTATTTTGGTCATGCTTGTATTTTAGTTCAAACAAAATCTGTTTCTATTCTTTTTGATCCAGTAATTAGCTATCCGATTCAAACAAGTGAAGTACCAAGATACACATTTTTTGATCTTCCAGATCATATTGATTATGTGGTAGTTACCCATAATCACCAAGATCACATAATGTTTGAGACACTCTTACAGTTAAGACATAAAATAGGGCACATTGTTTTTCCAGCAAATAATGTAGGTGCATTAGCAGACCCTTCTATAAAACTACTCTTAAAGCACACAGGTTTTTCTTCTCTTATTGAATTAAAAGAAATGGAAACTGTTTCTCTAGAAGCCGGAGTGATTACTGCTCTTCCATTCTTCGGAGAACACTCTGACCTGAATATTCAATCAAAAATGGCATATAGTATAAAGCTCAAAGACAAACAAGTTCTCTTTGCAGCAGATTCTAATAATTTGGATTCATCACTATATGACCATATCTTTGATCACATAGGGTCAATTGACATACTATTCTTAGGTATGGAATGTGATGGTGCCCCCCTTACTTGGCTATATGGACCACTCCTTACTGCTTCTTTAAAAAGAACATATGACAAAAATAGAGGCTTATCCGGATCAAACTTTGAGAAAGCTTGGTCTATAACAGAAAAATTAAAATGTAAAGAAGCTTATGTTTATGCAATGGGTCAAGAACCGTGGCTAAATTATATAATGGCTTTGCAATACTCTCCAGACTCTCCTCAAATTGTAGAATCAAACAAGTTCATTAAATCTTGCAAAGATAATGGCATTAAGTCAGAAAGATTGTTTGGCAAAAAAGAGTGGATTATAGAATGAATAAATCGTGCTTTTTCAGTTGTTACCTCATTAGCCAAACAAGCCTAGGGCTTCAATGCGCACAAATACTTATGAGCGAAGGGCATAAACTCTTAGGCATTATTTCGAATCATCATGAAACGGGCACATGGGCACAACAGAACAGCATTCCCATTATTCCAACTATTGCGGAATTTCAAGAGCTCAACCCAAACAAGAAATTTGATTATCTGTTTAGTATTGTAAACACTAAGATTCTCTCAAACTCCATACTCCAGCTTCCAAGATTTTGTGCAATTAATTATCATGACTCTCTCCTTCCTAAATACGCTGGAGTCAATGCTACGTCATGGGCCATCTTGAATAATGAAAAAGTTCACGGCATAAGCTGGCACAAGATGGAAGAAGCTATTGATCATGGTTGTATATTAAAGCAGTCTACTTTCCCTGTTAAGGAGGATGATACTGCTCTTAGTCTCAATCTAGAGTGCTATGTTCATGCATTGGAATCCTTTAAAAAACTTATCAAGGACCTTCCAAAAGACAGCGACACTACAATTCAGTTAGGAATAGAACAGGACATAAGAAATAGAACTTATTTTGCTCGTTATCAGAAACCACCTAATTTAGGATTTATTTTCTTAGATGATTCCGCTCAAAATATAGAAAGACAGTTTAGAGCTTTATATTTTGGAGAATATCAAAATACTTTAACTAGCTTTAAAGTTCTTATAGATGATCATATTTTTATTCCTACTGAGTTAAAAATATTGAGTACTCAATCAGATACCGAGGCTGGCACTATAATCAGTATCACTGACGAAAACATTCAGGTTTCCACAACAACTCAAGATATAATACTTACAAGTTTTAAAACTACATACGGACAACCAATTACAATCCAAGAGATTAAGCAATTGACGGCTCTTGGCTCTAAATCAAGTAATAGACTGCAGAGATTAAGCACAAAGACCCTTGAGGAATTACATAAATTATCATGTGATCTACCCTATTCTGAAGCATTTTGGGCAAATAGTATTTTAAACTCCACGCCAGCTACATTGCCTTTTATGCATCAAACATTTAACATTGATGGAAAAAAAGATCAAAAGATAAAGAAGAAATACACACAAATCATCATACCTACAAAACAACTTCTTTTACATTCCGAGCGTTATAATAACATACATGACGTAATGGAGAGGAATTATTCCTTTACTGAGGTTCTTTTAACTGCTTTTGTAATTTATTTAAACCATATAGGAAATGTCTCTCCATTTAGTCTTGGGTTTGTAAGCTCCTTTTTACAAAATTTACCTAAGGGTCTTCAATTATTCTTTCCTAGGTATGTTTCTCTAACATTCTCAATCCCAGCTAATATTACTATCTCAGATCTAATGAGTCATATTCAAAATCAGGTGATGGCTGCCGAAAAAAACAAAGCATACTTTAATGATCTTCTAGTAAGGTCTCCTAATATTGCTAGCTCATATACCGCACTCCCTATTGTGATAAAAATTGAGGACGAATTTCAGGCGAAAGATAAGGAAATAATCAAAGAAGATACAAAATTTGATGATGCTTTAATATTTAGTATTAATAAAACAAACAAGACATGTATTCTTGAGATAGAAGAGACTCTAGCGACATGCTATCTAAATGATGCAGCAAGAATACTGATCAAGCACCTACCTAAACATCTTGAAATACTAGTTAAACAGATACTAGAAAATCCCGATCAAACAATTGATACTCTCTCACTTCTCACGGAGCAAGAAAAGCATCAACTACTCATAGAATGGAATGACACGAAGCATGAGTATCTTGAAGCACACAACAAAACAATTACTCAGCTCTTTGAAGAGCAGGTAGAAAGAACTCCAGATAATATTGCAGTTGTGTATGAAGATCAGGCCCTTACCTATAACCAACTCAATGAGAAGGCCAATCAGTTAGCTCATTACTTGCGGAGCTTAGGAGTAGGCCCTGATACATTAGTAGCCATTGCGGTTGAAAGATCACTAAAGATGATCATTGGTTTGCTTGGTATCCTCAAAGCAGGAGGTGCTTATGTACCACTTGATCCTGATTATCCAGAAGAACGTATTAAATTTATGCTTGATGATACAGGGGCTTCAATTATACTTACAGATACTAAGGTAATTGACAAACTTCCTGCAACTTTTGCGCAGTGCATCTGTTTGAACGAAGAATGGAGTAATATTAGTACCCTATCTTCTGCTAATTTAGTGTCCGTTACCCTGCCCCATAACCTCGCTTATGTCATCTATACCTCGGGTTCTACAGGTAACCCTAAGGGGGTGATGGTTGAGCATGGGAGTTTAATGAAATCTACGCAAGCTAGATTGAATTATTATACTTCTCCTCTAACCAACTTTTTATTACTTTCTTCTATTGCATTTGATAGCTCAATTGCTGGGATATTTTGGTCTCTTGTAAAGGGCATCTACATAATTTTACCGAAAATTAAAAATAATATTGATGCTCATAGTATTTTTGAGCAAATGAAAAAATATCAAGTAAATCATTTACTTTGTGTTCCATCTTTCTATAAAACGCTTTTAATGCTTCAAGAAGAACATCGAAATATCCAATCTTTTTTAGCAATAACAGTAGCTGGGGAATATTGTGATGATTTATTAATTGCTCACCATCATAAATACTTCTCTTGTACTTCATTATTTAATGAATATGGTCCAACAGAGGCCTCTGTCTGGAGTAGCGCTGTCTGTTTACATGATGCGAAGACGCAATCTAGAAGTAATCAAACCTCTATTGGCCGGCCTATATCCAACACACAAATCTACATTCTAGATACATACATGAACCCTGTCCCTATAGGTATAGCTGGAGAGATTTACATAGGCGGAGCTGGACTTGCTAGAGGTTATTTAAATAGAGCAGATCTCACTGCTGAGAAGTTTGTACCAAATCCCTTTGTCACTCAAAATGATGGAACAGAATCAAAAACTCAAGAATACTTAAGACTGTACCGCAGCGGAGACTTAGCTCGCTACTTGCCAGATGGTAACATTGAGTTCTTAGGACGTATTGATGATCAAGTCAAGATCAGAGGATTTAGAATAGAATTAGGAGAGATTGAGTCGACTCTGAACAATCACCTAGATGTAA
>JAIOYD010000048.1 GCA_021741285.1 Rickettsiaceae bacterium
CAAATCCCAATGATCAGATACATCGGTATTAATATAACTTCAAAAAATCCGTAAAAAAGTAGTAAATTAAGCGAGGAAAAAGCTCCTATACAAAAACACTCTAGCAGAAGGAAGCATAGTAAAAATTCTTTAATATACTTCTTAATAGTAAATAGACTAGCAACAATACAAATCAAAGAAAGAAGAGCGCTAAGAAAAATAAAATATATTGATAAACCATCAACGCCCACATAAAACTCAAGACCAATCGAATCAATCCATTTATACCGCTCAACAAATTGAAACTCATAATTTGATGCTTTATTATCGAATCTTAAGAGTAAATATGTTGTTGAAATAAGAGTAAGTGTTGAAGATAAAATAGCCACATACATAGCATAAATTCTCTTTCTACTCGACTTACTATGACTTATAAAAAAAGTAATATATAAGGCACTAATCAGTGGCAATAAAATACTAATGGATAATATTGGTAAATCCGACATCTAAATACCCACTCCATAAAATAAATATTTTCCAACAAACACCGTAATACACACAACTAGTGCAAAGATCATATAGAATGCATAGTTAAAAATATAGCCCGTTTGAATTTGGCACATGCACCAGCTAAGCCCTTTAGCGGCTAAACCAAAGCCATCTGGACCAAACCGATCAATTATCCTCATATCAAAACTTTTAGAAAGCTTACTTAAACAATTTATAGGACCAACCAGCAGCTTGTTAAATATCTCATCAAAGAAAAATTTATTCTTTAAAATACAGTAGGTATATTTTAACTGACCAGAAATTGTAGCATACACATTTCCTTTATAGACATATATGCCAAATAAAGCACCGCTAATACCAACAATAAGAGGCAATAACTCAATAGCCTTAGCAACATGCTGACCATGACTAGAGTTGGGCAAATTAAAGATGGAACCCGCGAAAAAACCATGTGGATCACTGATGCCCAAAATATAATAACCAATCATGCCAGCAAATAAAGTGCCCGCCGTTAGTACAAGTAGAGGTATATTCATTATCTTTGGCGATTCATGGGCATGAGCATAGGCTTCTTTACTAAGCTTAGTTTTACCATGAAAAGTTAAAACTATTATTTTAAATGAATATATAGCAGTCAAACTCGCTGCAATGATCCCAAGTGTAAAAGCAAAAATACCTACCCCGCCGTGAGCATAGGCAGATTCCAACACCAAATCCTTTGAATAAAAACCAGCAAATGGGAATATGCCAATAATTGCTAATGAGCCCATCCAGAAATTAGCATAAGTTATCGGCATTTTTGACTTTAATCCCCCCATCTTAAAAATGTCTTGCTCATGACATGAATGAATAACACTTCCCGCCGACAAAAATAACAAAGCTTTAAAGAACCCATGAGTCACAAGATGAAAGATACCAGCTTGGTATGCAGATACTCCGCAAGCAAAGAACATATATCCAAGCTGCGAACAAGTGGAGTACGCAATAATTTTCTTAATATCAGTTTGTGCAATAGCCACCAGTGCTGCAAACAAACAGGTTACAGCGCCAACAATTGTGATTATTTGCAGCACATTTGGACTGTACTCAAACATAAATGAACATCTAGCAACCAAAAATACTCCAGCTGTAACCATAGTCGCCGCGTGAATGAGAGCAGAAACTGGAGTTGGCCCCTCCATAGCGTCAGGCAACCAAACATGCATACCTATTTGGGCAGATTTGCCCATACAACCCAAAAAGAGCATAAGGCATATCACATCCAATACTGCGAATTCTATGCCAAAAATTTCGATTAATGAGTTAGAGAGATCTTCAGACACCGCAAATACATGAGCAAAATCGACACTTTTTGTGTAAATAATAATCATCACAAGGCCGATTATAAAAGCAAAATCCCCAACTCTGTTGACAACAAAAGCTTTTATTGCAGCACTATTTGCCGAATCTTTATGATAATAATAGCCAATTAGCAAATAAGAACATAAACCAACCCCTTCCCAACCAAAAAAAAGCTGAACGAAATTATCAGCCGAAACTAGAGCTAACATGAAAAATGTAAATAATGATAAGTAAGATAAAAATTTTGGCAAATTCTTATCATCTGCCATATAACCAAGCGAGTATACGTGTACCACCGCAGAAACACAGGTCACAAGCAAAAACATAATTGCCGTGAGTTGGTCTACATATAGCGACCAGTTGACATATAATTCATATGTATCAATCCAATTTGCAATCAAAATATGCATAACTTCTTTATTAATACCAGCCTTAATGAAGACTACTACAGAGCATACAGCGGAGATAACAATAGCTATGCTAGAAATAATACTAGCAGTGCAATTAGTAACTTTCCGGCAGAATATACCATTAACTATCCCGGAAACAAGAGGTAAAAATATGATCAATTTTAATATAAATTCCATCTAGACTACCCCTTCATCTGATTGATGTCTTCAATTTCAATAGAGTTTCTATTCCGTGAATATAATACCAAAATAGCCAGTCCTATTGAAACTTCAGCTGCAGCAATCGAGAGAATAATAATACTGAATACTTGACCCACAATGTCTTGTAAATGAACCGAAAAGGCTACAAAATTAATGTTTACGGCCAAAAGCATTAGCTCTATTGACATCAAAATTGTAATCACGTTTTTCCGATTCATAAATAACCCCGCTACTCCAATCGAGAATAGCAATGACGAAAGAATCAAATAATGTTCTAAAGAAATTTCGCTAATTGTCATAATTCAAATTACTCAATCCAGATTTTCCATCAACTTGTGCTACTGACAAGCTATTATTCTTATTCCTAGCCATTTGTTCTGCTACATTTTGTCTTTTTACACCAGAGCGACGTCTTAGTGTTAAAGAAATACTAGCAATCATGGCAACAAATAAAATTATTCCAGCAGTTTGGAACGGTAATATAAATTCAGTATAAAGTAAACGACCCACAGCGTAAGCGTTGCCAATATCTGGTTGTATTGCAAAAGCTACATCACCCTTAGGTATGATAGTCTTAGTACCAAGTAAAATGATTACTGCAAGATCTACAAACAATAAGAAAGCCATAACAAAAGCAAATGACATACCTGAATCAACGCCGCCCTTAAACTCAGAAAACTTAATATCAAGCATCATTACTACAAAAAGGAATAAAACGGCAACAGCTCCAACATAAATAATAATAAGCATCATCGCTATAAACTCTGCTCCCATCAGCACCATCAACCCAGCTCCGTTACAAAAGGTAAATATCAACCAGAGTACAGCATGTACAGGGTTACGACTCATAATAACCATAATGCCGCTAAGCACTATTAAGGTTGCAAACATGTAGAAAAATATAGCCATCTTATTTACCTGTACGGATAATCATCTTTCAATTTCTGTGCCAGCTCTTGCTCCCAGATCTCACCATTTCGTAGTAACCTTTCTTTATCATACAAAAGCTCCTCATGAGTCTCGGTTGCAAATTCAAAATTAGGTCCTTCAACTATTGCATCAACTGGGCAAGCTTCTTGGCACATTCCGCAGTAAATACACTTTGTCATGTCAATGTCATAGCGAGTGGTTCGCCTACTACCATCAGGCCGCTCTTCTGCTTCAATCAAAATTGCTTGAGCAGGACAAATCGCCTCACAAAGCTTGCAAGCAATGCAACGTTCTTCTCCGTTTGCATAACGCCTAAGAGCGTGCTCCCCTTTAAATCTTGGGCTAATCGGGCTTTTTTCATAAGGATAGTTCAGTGTTACTTTGGGCTTAAAGAAATATTTCAAAGTCAGTGCCATGCCAATCAATATTTCGTATAAAAACCAAGATTTGATATATTTCATCATAATATTTTTCCTACCCCGGCAGATTATCAGTTAGCATCAAAAGCGAAGACACAAGCACTACCCAGAACAATGTGAGTGGTAAGAAAAATTTCCACCCAATACGCATCAACTGATCATATCTATATCTTGGCAAAGTAGCCCTAAGCCACAGAAACACAAATAATAAAAAAGTAACTTTGATAATGAACCACACAAGCCCTGGAACAACTTCTAAAAACTCGATATTAAATGGGGGGAGATATCCACCCATAAAAAAAGTAACCGTAATGGCACTTACCAAAATCATGTTTGCATACTCCCCTAAAAAGAACAACGCAAATGCCATTGAAGAATATTCGACATTATAGCCAGCTACCAGCTCAGCTTCTGCTTCAGGCAAATCGAATGGCAAGCGATTTGTTTCAGCTAAAACTGAAATAAAGAAAATTACTGCCATTGGTGCCATAAGCAACTGAATCCAGAATGGCATCGTCCTTTGATACTCCACAATTTGGCTCAAATTTAAAGTGCCAGTGACCAACAAAACCGTTACAATCACAAGCCCCATAGATACTTCGTAAGATATCATCTGAGCAGAAGAACGAATTGCCCCCAAAAATGCGTATTTCGAATTACTAGCCCAGCCTGCCATAATAATACCGTACACCCCGAGCGAAGAAATCGCTAATACATAAAGAACACCAACATTAATGTCCGCAAGTACCATACCAGGACCAAACGGCACCACCGCCCAACCAATAAGACTTAAAATAAAGGTAATCATCGGAGAAATAATAAAGACGATTTTACTAGCACGCGTTGGCACAATAACTTCTTTAAATAATAATTTAACCGCGTCTGCAATCGGCTGCAACAGACCAAACGGACCAACCACATTCGGCCCTCTTCTCATTTGCATTAAACCAATTACTCTCCTTTCTGCATAAGTAAGATAAGCCACACACAACAATAATGGTAATGTGATAAGCAAAATATTTGCTATAATCAATACCAGTGGCAACCCATATTCATTAAATATTTCTATCATAGTTCTAGATAGCCTCCTCCTGCGTAGTAATAGCAGCTTTTGTGCACCTTGCCATAGTCACGGAAGAACGACTAATTTGATCACTCATGTAATAATTAAATTTCACTTTAGTTAAAGGTTTTTCTGTCAAATTAGTTGAGGATTTAAACTGGACAAAATCTGCTCGAATAATCTTATCAATATTTGCAAACACAGCATTTTCCTTGGCCATTAACTTTCTGACGTCTGCTAAAGAATTAATACCTAAATCAATATTTAGATTTTTAGATAAACAAGAAATTATATCCCAACTTTCTTTTGCTTGACCAACAGGATCAACCGCGGCTCTTGCGTATTGAGGTAAACCCTCTAAATTTACAAAAATTCCATCTTGTTCAGTATAAGCTGCCTCTGGCAAGATAACATCCGCGCGCGCGGCCGCGACATCACCGTGATGCCCCTGATAAACAACAAAACAATCTTTGCTAATCTTACTTATATCTAAGTCATCCGCGCCAAGCAAGTACAGTATTTTTACCCTGCCCGTTTTTGTCATCTCTAATATTTTTGCTGTTCCATCGCCGTCCTTACCATAAATGAAACCAATATCAAGCGCGCCAACCATTGAAGCATGATTGTGTAATATGTTTATTCCATTCCAATCATCGCGAACAATATTGTGTTTTTTAGCTATTTCATGGACAAGAGATAAGGCAGCAAAACCATCAGAGCGGACAAGTGCCGCATCACCAACAATAATCATTGGATATTTAGCACCTTTCAATGCTTTTAGAACATCAGACTTACCGGATAAAATTTCCTCAAGCACCAACAAGCTCTCCCCAAGTTCACTAATAGGATAAGTCTGATCATCTATCTGACCAATTCTTGCAACTTTCATTTGGCCATTCCTAACCATCTTACCTATTCTTGCGTTCAAAACTGGCGCGATCTGTCTTGGATTAGCACCAACTAGCAAACAAAAATCGGCTTTCTCAATATTAGCAATTGTCGTATTAAACAGATAATTACTTCTGTTTGTTATATCAATACTGTAACCAAATTGATTTGCATCAACTATATTTGAACCAGCTCGCGCCAACAGTTTTTTGAGTAAAAACATAGGCTCACACGAACTGGTGGTTCCAGCGATTGCAGCGATTTCATTACCGCTTATAGAAATCATTTTCTTTGCAACCATGGTGATTGCTTGATCCCAAGTAGAATTAACTAGTTTGCCACCCTCTTTTATATAGGGCACATCTAATCTTTGAACCTTTAATCCATCATAAGAAAATCGCGCTTTATCCGATATCCATTCTTCATTGATATCTTCATTAAGCTTTGGCAGGATTCTCATAACTTCCAAACCCCTTGAATCAATTCTAATGTTCGATCCCATTGCGTCCATAACATCAATAGATTCCGTCTTCTCAAGTTCCCAACTTCTCGCATTGAAAGCATAAGGCTTTGATGTGAGAGCACCCACTGGACATAAGTCTATGATGTTACCAGAAAGCTCAGAGGTTAAAGTTTTTTCAAGATAACTTGTAATTTCCATATGCTCTCCCCGATGGATAGCCCCCATCTCAGGTACCCCGGCTACGTCTGTAGCAAATCTAATACAACGGGTACAGTGAATACACCGAGTCATTTGCGTTTTGACAAGAGGACCAAGGTTTTTATCCACCACAGATCGTTTATTTTCTGTATATCGACTAGTCCCTTTACCGTACTTAAAGGCTTGATCCTGGAGGTCACATTCCCCACCTTGATCGCATATAGGACAATCTAGCGGATGATTAATTAACAAGAACTCCATAACTCCTTCCCGCGCCTTCTTAATTACTGGAGTGTTGGTTCGAATGACCATACCTTCAGCCACAGGCATAGCACAAGAGGCAATAGGTTTAGGAGACCTCTCCATCTCAACTAAACACATACGACAATTACCAGCGATTTGCAAACGCTCATGAAAACAAAAATGCGGTATCTCTATACCAGCTTGCTCGCAAGCTTGCATGACGGTCAAACCCTCTTCAACTTCAATTTCCTTATTATCTATAGTTAGTTTTGGCATTCTTTAAAGTTTTTTAATATGAATTTATTATCACCCTACTTTAAGACATAATAAACAACGCATCCTCGAAAACCAATGTTTTTATTATTAGTTAGAATTTATAATCAAGTTTTGACCAGATCACTGTGGCAAGATATGACAAGAGAGAGATTGATTATGGCTGCTCAATAGTCAAATTTTGGTACAACATTAGTATATTCTTATGACAGCAAGAGCTATGCCACAGCGTAACTTATTAGTCCTCTTGACAAAAATAATGGTTGGAGATAGCATTACCCGTACATTTATATTCGAAAAATAATTTATATGCCCTTAAAAGACTGCAAAAGAGTTTTGTTCAAAGTTTCCGGCGAAGCTCTGATGGGCAATAAAAAATTTGGGCATGACATTGATACTCTAAACGGTATTGCTGCTGATATTAAAGAGGTATGTGAACTAGGCATTCAAGTATGCGTCGTCGTTGGTGGAGGAAATATCTATCGGGGCGCGGATGCTTCGTTACTTGGAATGGACAGAGCTTCTGCTGACTACATGGGTATGTTAGCAACAGTGATTAACGCACTTGCATTACAAAGCTCAATGGAACGAGCTGGCATATATACTAGAGTGCAATCCGCTATACCAATGACTAGCATTTGCGAACCATTCATAAGGCGTAGAGCAAAAAGGCATATGGAAAAAGGAAGAATAGTAATTTTTGCTGCTGGTATAGGTAGTCCTTTCTTCACGACTGATAGTGCAGCGGTGCTAAGAGCCGTGGAAATGAATTGCGATGTATTATTTAAAGGAACTAATGTTGACGGTGTATATAGCTCTGATCCCAAGAAAGACGAGGATGCAACGAGGTACACAGAAATAACATATACTGAAGTACTTAAAGATAGTTTGAAAGTTATGGATATGGCAGCAATAGCTGTTGCACGAGAAAATGAATTACCTATCAAAGTCTTTTCTATTAAAGAACGCGGGAATTTTGCTAAGGTACTGCAAAACAAAGGAAAATATACTCTTATAATGGGGAAATAATGGACAAATTATTGCAGCAAGAACTAACTGAAAAAATGGACAAGACTCTGGCCGTGCTAGATAAGGAACTAAGAGGCCTTAGAACAGGGAGAGCCTCGGTAAATTTACTAGATCCAGTCGTTATTGAAGCTTATGGTAGTAAAATGCCAATATCTCAAGTTGGTACCGTATCAACACCAGACGCAAAAACGATTAGCGTTCAAGTTTGGGACAAATCTATGGTTAAGACCGTAGAAAAAGCTATTGCCGACGCAAACCTTGGACTAAACCCTAGCTCTGATGGCCAACTCATACGTATGAGCCTACCGATAATAAGCCAAGAGCGCAGAAAGGAGCTGGTAAAGCTAGCACATAAATATGGTGAAAATACCAAGGTAGCAATGCGTAATATCAGACGCGACGGTATGGATTCCCTTAAAAAAATGGAAAAGAATCATAACCTATCTAAAGACGACATTCATGACCATGGCGAAGAAATTCAGAAACTTACCGACGATTTTATCAGCAAAGTAGATGTCATTATAAGATCTCGAGAAGAAGAAATATTAACTATTTAGCAGATTTTTAAGCTAAACTGCGATACATCGCTTTTCTCCAAAACTTTATGCCTACGACGGGCTGAGGGAATCTTAACCAAGTGATAATAAGTTATCTAGTCTCTTCGTCAGAAGTCTCTTTAGCTGAATTAGCAAGGGATTTTACTATATAAACTACTTAGGAAATCCATAAGAAAATGGTATAATTAGCGTATAAAGCTTATGGATTTTAAATTATGCCTATAGAAAA
>JAIOYD010000049.1 GCA_021741285.1 Rickettsiaceae bacterium
ATAGTTGATAGTTTTGGCGAATTAGGACTATTCTATAGCCTAGCTTTTATAGTTTTTGTGGGTGGCTCATTCAAACGAGGGGGCCATAACTTAGTTGAGCCCGCATATTTTGATAACATTATTTTACTTGGACCAGATATGAGTAATTTTCAAAATATTGCCGATGAAATGATTGAGAAACAGGCTGCATTTCAAGTGCAAACAGGTAATGACTTAGCATTGAAAATAAAGTTTTTTCTTAATACAAATAATATGAAAGAGAGTGCTAAATACAGGAAAAATGCTCTTGAATTTGTCAGCGATCGCAAAAAAACACTCAATAACTATTTAAAAGAGATAGGTAGGTTTTTACAGTGATCAAACTCACCTACCCAGCTTTTTGGTCTAAGAAGAATACCTTATCATCCTTATTTATAGCTTTTTCGTGGGTATACCAGCTTCTCGGTATGTTACGAAAAATTCTAGCAAAGCCAATTAAACTCCAATGTTTTGTTATTTGTATAGGCAATATAAGTGTTGGAGGAACAGGCAAAACACAAGTCGTTGCTTGGCTTGCAAAAAAACTACGAGAAAAAAACTGCAACTTCCTTATAGTTACAAAAGGTTATAGCTCAAATTTACGTGGGGCTAAACTTGTTGAACCATCAGACTTGGCTTCTACTGTGGGCGATGAATCAAAGCTGCTGAGCGAATATGGAAAAGTTTTGGCAGCTGTGTCCATAAAGCACGCGTTGCCTATAATTAAAAATTTAAAACCAGATGTGATTATTTTTGACGACGGCATGCAGAATCCAGGGTTTCTAAAAGATCTGACTATAGTTGTTATAGATGCGATCAGAAATATTGGTAACGGCAGAATTTTTCCAGCAGGCCCCTTAAGAGAAAAGGCAAAATCTGCAATTGATAGGTCAGATATTATTACTATGGTTGGTAATGAAGTATGCCAGAATTTCTCTTTAATTCAAACTATCATTTCAAGTAGCAAACCATTCTTTAAATCTAAAATACAACTAGTGAGCAATATAGATACTAGTAAAAGATATTATGCTTTTAGCGCAATTGGAGATCCAGAGAGATTTTTCAGGTTGCTGCGCGCGAATGGGATTAATACAATAGTAACAAAAATATTTCCTGATCACCATAACTATAGTACAGAAGAACTCAATACACTAGTTAAGGAAGCAGATGAAAAAAATTGTTTATTACTAACAACAAAAAAAGATTACGTAAAGATTGTAGATCATACTAAGATCTTATGCGCCCAAGTTGCTTTAAATTTTGATAAAGAAGAAGAACTATTCCAACTAATTTATGAAAAAATTAAAACATATAGTTGAGTATATATTATTTATTCTCGTAACTAGAGCCTTAAAACTTTTATCAGTAGATAATTCTGCCTCTTTATGCAGCTTTATCGCTAGGAAAATTGGCCCTTATCTTCGGGTAACTCAAACCGCTCGTAAAAATCTAAAGAGAGTATATGGCGATAATATAGATATTGAAACCACTATAAATGATCTTTGGGATAACTATGGCAGATACATTGGCGAGTTTTCTTTTATTAATGGTTTAGATTCAGCAGAACTTGATAAAAGGGTCAAAGTTATAGGGCTTGAAAAGGTTGAAGCCTTTCAAAAAATGAATCAACCTTTCATGCTATTTTTAGGACATCAGGCTAACTGGGACTTTGTTATTCGAAAAATAAATGATATTTACCCTAAATTTGGTATCGCTTACAGAGCAGCTAATAACCCGTATGTAGACAAAAGAATCCTTAAAGAACGTGCAAATGATACGTCAATTACTATGATTGCAAAAGGACCATCTGGCGCAAAATCTATTATTCGGGCTATAAAATCTGGGGCCTCTATTGCGATGTTGGTTGATCAGAAAATGAACAACGGGATTGAAGTACCATTTTTTGGATTTCCAGCAATGACAGCTGTAGCTCTTGCACGGCTAAGTCTGCAATATAAATACCCAATTGTTCCACTACAAATAGTCCGCATTGGTAAGAGTAGCAATTTCGAACTAATACTTCACGACCCTCTAGAGACATCGATAACTCAAGACAATGAAAAAGATTGTTATAATATTATGCTAGAGGTAAATAAGACTCTTGAACAATGGATTCGGGAAAAACCAGAACAGTGGTTTTGGTTTCATAATAGATGGAAAAATTAGAATACGAACTTAGCATTAATTTTTGTTGAGTTCTGGGTCGTATAGTACTACAATCCGCAGCTGGTTAAATTTTTTAGTTATTGGCTATCTAAGTCAGAAAAGTAATAATCAAGCACCAAATTAAATGGAGAGCATAAATGCCTGAGGTATTTTTTAACGGACCAGCTGGTCGAATAGAAGGACAATTTGCTGAGTCTCCAAACCCAAGAGCTCCGATAGCTCTCGTATTGCATCCTCATCCAAAATTTGGTGGCACTATGAATAATAAGGTTGTTTATAATGTATATAAAACATTATTTGAACATGGTTTTACAGTTCTTAGAATAAATTTCAGAGGAGTTGGAAGATCTTTAGGCGAGTATGACGATGGTATAGGAGAAATGACCGACGCCGCAACTGCTCTCGACTGGTTACAAATAAATTATCCTATGAGTAAGCTTAACCTAATTGCAGGCTTTTCTTTTGGAGCATGGATTGCAATGCAGCTTATTATGCGTAGACCAGAAATAACTAATTTTCTTGCCATTTCACCACCTGTCAATAAATATGACTTCACGTTTCTTTCTCCGTGCCCTATTCCAGGGTTAATTCTTCAAGGAGACAAAGACAGCGTTGTTTCAGAAGAGTCGGTAGGCGAGCTTGCGAGCCGCCTTTCAAAACAAAAAAATATTGATGTTAATTACAGAGTAATAGCTGGGGCAGATCACTTTTTCCGAGATAAGATAGACTTGCTGAACGAGGAAATAAGAGATTATTTAAAACTCACATTCTCACATCAATTAATAAAATCAACTGTAAAAAATGCTTCAACTAGTGAGTTACTTCAATCGCCGCCAAAAAAGGTTTTCTTGGATTAAGCTAACATTAGTTTGAGTTAGCTCAAAAAGAACGATTTTAGTTACAAATTAAGCACGATGATCATTGATAGGAGCCTTTACGTACTGTGAGAAAAGACTTCCTGCATAAGTCAAAAATAGTTGTGCGCCGTGATTATATGCTTAATTCAACCTAATTTTTACCAAAGAATATTCATTTCTTCTACCAAACTCAGGTTAATTACGTTAACTATATACCACATTGATCTCTACTGCTTCAGTTTTGAGCCCTTGATAATAGCTACTAAGTTCTGAAACAAACCTTATTTCTTGGCTTGAAGTTACGTTTTTTAAATCTGCAATCAAAGTATCAGATAAACTTTTTTTACTTATTATCTCAATATAGTTTATTGGCGCTTTAATAGATAAATTATCTTTTGCCTTCACTTTTCTTACCATCTCAAGGATATCAATTAATTGTTCTGCAGAGTTATCAACTCCACTAAAAACTACGTCTAATACAGGCCAACCGTGCCGTCTATGAATAGAGTCGTCAGTGGTGTATAGCAATTGATAAAGTTCTTCTGTAATATGCGGTAAGAAAGGGGCAAACAATTTGAGAATTATTTTCAATCCATGATAAAGCGTTAACCTAGCACTCAAAGCTCCGTATGCATCTTTATTTTCTTCATCATAAGCTCTAGTTTTTGTAATCTCTAGATAGTTGTCACAAAATAAAAACCAGAAAAACTGCTCAGTCTGATCCATAACTCCAGCATATTCATATTTTTCAAACTCTCTTGTTGAGCTTGTGACAAGCGTTGATAACCTAGTTATAAAATATTTATCAAAATCGTAAGATATTTTATCTTTTAATTGTGGTAGCTCTACATTTTTATATTCGCTTGGAATTTTATCAAAATGTTGAGAAACAAATTTTGCTGCATTCCACAATTTATTTACCAAACGCTTCCCATTATTCATAACATCGATAGAATAAGCTGTATCAGCGCCAAGTTTTGAACTAGCAGACCAATATCTTATAACGTCTGCACCAAATTGTTCAAGCAAAGTATCTGGAACCAGAACATTACCCTTAGATTTAGACATTTTGCTTCGATCTTCAGCTAAACACCAACCACTAATCATTATATTTTTCCAAGGCAAGGTGTTTTCATGCAGATGGCTTTTGAGCAAGGTGTAATATGCCCATGTTCTTAAAATTTCATGCGCTTGAGGGCGTAAATCTGCAGGAAATAATGCTTTATGACGCTCGGGGTCAACCATAAAACCTTGTGCAATACCATGAGAACTTAACTGAGGAGAAACAGAGCTAGTTGACCATGTATCCATAACATCTTTATCAGCTTCTACCTCTTCTCTTGTATAACCACTTGGTAAATCATGGGAAGGGTCTACTGGTAATTGCTCTGGTTTTGCTAAAAGTATTTTTCCCTCTTCTCCTCTCCTTTTGGAATACCACACAGGAAATGGTACACCGAAATATCTTTGCCTTGAGATACACCAATCAAGCGACACTCCTTGAATCCAGCTATCAAGCTTAATTTTCATTGAATGTGGATACCAATTTAATTCATTTGATTTTTTCGCCAACTCCTCTTTGTGATTAATCGCTTTAATAAACCATTGAGGACTTGTTAGTATTTCCAAAGGAGCACCAGATCTCTCTGCACATTTAACCGTTTGAATCCTTTCTGTTTGATTAAGAAGTAAACTTTCGTTCTTCAAAAGTTCAATAATTTTTTCTCTCGCCTGAACGATCTTCATACCAACAATTTCCATAGCAAATTTCTCTGCTTTTTCTTTGTTTTTACAGCTATCATCAAATTCTATGCCAGATATAGTCCCCCACTTACTAAAAATTAGTTTAGTTGGTAACTTATGTTTTCTCCACCATAGAATATCAGTTTGATCACCAAAAGTGCAACACATTACAAGACCAGTACCTTTTTCTGGATCGACTATATCATCAGCTAGTAGAGGCACTTTAACACTAAATAGTGGTGATATTGCAAATGTTCCAGCTAGTTTATTATATCTTGTGTCCTCAGGGTGAAACAACACAGCTACGCATGCGGGAAGTAATTCTGGTCTAGTTGTAGCCACAATTATTGGGGCACCTCCTTCGGTTGAAAATTGAATATCATTCATGAAGGTTGTTTTTTCATGATCTTCTATATCTGCCTGAGCTAGAGCAGTCTGATCAACTGGATCCCAAAGCATTGGCTGTGAATCACGATATATCTGGTCCTTATGTATTAAATCCAGAAAAGACATTTGCGATATTTTACAAGAAACGGGGCTAATAGTTCTATATTCAATATTCCAATCTACCGATAATGCGATTCGATTAAATAAATCATGAAACTTTGCCTCTTCAACTTCCACAACATCTTGACAAATGGCAACGAATTCTTCCCGATTCATGCTACTTGCTTTAACTTTTCGTTTCGCTTCAACTAATCTTTCTGTTGGTAATCCATTATCGTCGAAACCCATGGGATAAAATATGTTCATTCCCTTCATGCGCTGATAGCGAACTATAAAATCAGTATGAGTATAGCTATAAACATGCCCTATATGCAATTGTCCTGAAACGGTTGGTGGCGGCGTATCTACGACATAAGTCTTATCACGTGTTTCGTTTTTATCCCACAGATATACTCCATGCTTTTGCCAAAACTCTTGCCATTTTTTTTCACTATTATTAAAATTGTACTTGCTAGGGAATTCTACCATTGGTATTACTTGAGATAATTTTATTATAGAAGCGAGAATAATATTACAACTAGAACTAAAATGCCAAACATATTTTTGTCTGCCTGTAGGCTGGCAAGGCTCGACGTCCCAGCTAGTTACTTATTGCCCTTTTTTATAGCGTCGTTTGGTGGCGTTCTTGGTAGCACCATTTTTACGGACCTAAAAATGCTTCCATTATTTTTTGCTGGAAGCCTTACTGCAAGAGGGGCTGGATGCATTATCAATGATATCTTTGATAGAAATTTGGACAATAAGGTGGAAAGAACCAAAAATCGACCTCTAGCTAATGGATCAATTAGTATAAAATTTGCCCTTATTCAATTGATTATATTTTTAGTCATTAGTTTTTTAATACTCATCACACTTCCTAAAGTAGCAATTTACATTTCTTTAATCGCCGCAGTTATGACAGCACTTTATCCCTTAATGAAGAGAATAACCTATTTACCTCAAGTTTTTCTTGGTTTAACCTATAGCACAGCTTCATTAATTGGTTATGCAAGCATTACTAATAATATATCCCTAAATGCTATTATCCTATATTTAGCTATAGGATTTTGGACGATAGGATTTGATGTGATATATGGCTTTATGGATATTAAAGACGATAAAAAAATTAACGTCAAATCAATGTCAATTTGGCTAGAAAATAAAAATTATAAAATATGGATTATGACATTTTATACTATATTCATAATATTATTTTTTCTTTCCTATTATCTAACTGCTATTGTTTTATCTAACCTGTTTTATCTAGGAATATTTTTGAGTCTGAGTTTACTTTCATGGCAAGTAAAAACTTTAAATATTCATGATCCTAAAAAT
This sequence comes from Rickettsiaceae bacterium, assembly GCA_021741285.1. Taxonomy (GTDB): domain Bacteria; phylum Pseudomonadota; class Alphaproteobacteria; order Rickettsiales; family Rickettsiaceae; genus Megaera_A. Next base: position 6,606 of record JAIOYD010000049.1, read on the forward strand.
TGTCAAACACGTTTCAGATCTAATATCTATGTTGGTGCCGCACTTTTCATAGGAGTACTTCATACAAAGATGTATTTTTAGGTTTATTACTTGAAAAACTATAAAAACCGCTTATATTATTACATGTAGAGAATGAATTTACTTAACGAGGTAACTATATGATTGATTATACTAAATCGTTTGCTGAAAAAAATACTCAAGGCTTTGATGAAGGTCTTAGAAGCTATATGCTTAAAATATACAACTATATGTCTCTTGCGCTACTACTCACAGGAGTTTTTGCTTTTGGTACTCTAAATTTTCCACCATTAATGAATTTGATGTACAATATCGGACCAAATGGGGAGTTTATGGGCACATCAATGCTGGGGATGATTATTACCTTTGCTCCCCTTGGTATTGCTATTTTTTTCTTTATGGGGATGGCAAATATGTCTGTTAATAAAGCTCAGACTTTATTTTGGGTTTATGCTGCTGTAATGGGCATGTCGCTTTCTTCATTAGGACTGCAATATACTGGGCAATCTCTCGCACGTACGTTCTTTATCTGCTCTGCAGTGTTTGGTTCAATGAGCCTTTATGGATATACTACTAAAAAAGATTTAACATCAATGGGATCATTCTTGATAATGGGTTTAATTGGCTTAATTGTGGTATCTATAGTTAATATTTTCTTACAAAGCCCTGCGATTAGTTTTGCAACTTCTTTCATTGGAGTAGCAATTTTTATGGGGCTAACGGCTTGGGATACACAAAAACTAAAATCTATGTATTACCAATCTGGTGGTGGCGAGATGGGTGAAAAAACTGCTATTATGGGAGCTTTCACATTGTACCTTGATTTTATCAACTTGTTTTTATATATGCTAAGATTCTTTGGCGATAGAAAATAGAGTGTCTAATAGCAATGAATAGTAAAAAAAACAGCCAATGCTTGCATTGGCTCTTTTTTTATACCTACAGCTTGATATTATGAAAGTTGAATAAATTTAACTAAGTAGAAAATGAGTAACCCTACAGCAGCTACAATTATTATTGGCAACGAAATACTTTCAGGTAGAACTCTTGATATAAATACACAGGAAATAGCCCTACGACTTGGAGAGATTGGAGTTTCCCTGGTCGAAACAAGAACCATTGCAGATGATCGTACAATGATCATAGATACTGTCCGAGAACTAAGCAATAAATATGATTATGTCTTCACAACAGGTGGAATTGGCCCCACTCATGATGATATAACTGCCGAAGCAATGGCGGCTGCTTTTAATGTGAGCTATGTCAGAAGTGCTGAAATATATAATATTCTAAAAAATTACTATGACAAAATGGGAGAGAAATTAAACTCAGCTCGAGAAAAGATGGCTTATATACCAGAATCATCAAAGCTTCTACACAACGATGCTACGATGGTACCAGGATTTATCATTGGTAATGTATTTGTTATGGCTGGTATTCCTAATATTATGAAATCGATGCTCAAATCAGCTATTCCCATGCTACAAAGAGGCACAGTTATTCAGTCAAAAACTTTAGAAATTATGCTAGGTGAAAGCAAGATTGCAATTAGCTTCGAAGAGCTACAAACCAAATATAAAGAAGTAGAGATGGGAAGCTACCCGTTTACAAGAAATGGTAAGCATGGGACTGCCCTGGTACTTAGATCTTCAAATTATAACTCCCTAGATAAAGCTTTTGCAGAACTAGAAATTGTTATCAATCGCCTTAAGAACTTGAACACATAGCCAAGACCAACCAAAGCGTAGGATAAAAAGTTTTAAAGGGAAGAAAATATTGCGAGAGCTTTCTTCCGGGAAACAGTTAAATCAACTATAGGCTCTGGATAATTGATTCCTAACTGAATTCCAGCGTCAATTAACGTTTGTTGCGAAGCTTCCCAGTCTCTTCGTCAGAAGTCTCTTTAGCTGAATTAGCAAGGGATTTTACTATATAAACTACTTAGGAAATCCATAAGAAAATGGTATAATTAGCGTATAAAGCTTATGGATTTTAAATTATGCCTATAGAAAATATTACT
>JAIOYD010000050.1 GCA_021741285.1 Rickettsiaceae bacterium
GTTGTGCGCTTGATTCCCGTCAATCTGCGAAACTCTTCTTGGGCTTCACACTTTATTTGTTCAAACCTCATCTAATATCCTTGCTTTAAAAGCAACCAGTTTAATCAATCCCTGCGGTTATGCAAGAGGTCTAATATAACTCCTATATTTTTTATATCAGGAACAATCTGCCTTATCTTCTCAATTAACTCTTCTATTGGAGGGTTATCAGCTATTCCAATTACATCGTCATGATTTGTTAGATTTATGGCCTCAGGATCGCTAACAGCTAAGAATGCCAATATTGAACTATCTGTCTTAGCCTTCATAATAACTTGAGCCGAGGGAGTGGCAATTGCTACCATAAATTCTGGCTTAACTGAAGCTTGATGCTTGGCAATCTGCGCACTATTACCAATATTACCCTGGGCATTAGCCATAATAATCTTTGCTTTATTTGGCAAAATACCTCTTTCTTCCAAACCTTTAACTAAGCCATTATATGAAGCATCTAAGGCAACATGTGATACAAATTGGTTAACTGTAATTGTAGTTTTATTTTCTGCACTACTAAAGTTTATTTGCCCTAGTATTGTTAAAAGCATTACAATAAAAAATCTTTTTTTCATTTTTCTCCTACTATTATATCCGTTTTAATACCAAGCAATTCATCTGGTACTACTATCCCCATAGAATCTGCTGTTATTTTGTTAATAAAAATTTGTACTTTCTCAGGCTTGCCGACATTGACCATATTCTCTCCTTTAAGAACGCGGGCTAATATTTTACCTGCAGTCCTTCCAACTTCATATTGAGTATAGCCAATACATGCCAAAACCCCTTGCTTTACTGAATCGGGATCACTCGAGAATACTGGGATTTTATGCTGCCTTGATAACTGAACCAACTTTGGCATCGATGCAAATACTGTATTATCTGATGGAATATATATCACATCAACTTTACCAACAAGAGCACTAACGCTTTGTACTATTTGATTAGAGTTAGCCATGGGAGAATCTATATATTCTAGTTTGCCTTTAATAGCTTCCTTTAAAAGTTCAATAGTTTTTACAGAATTTGCCTCACCTGTATTATATAAAAAACCTATTTTCTTTGCTGAAGGAATCATTGATAAAATCAGAGATACTTCTTCCTCAATAAGAGGATAATCCATTGCACCACTTACGTCTTTTGTAGCAATTGCAAGATCTTGCACTAAACCAGCTGCAACAGGATCAGTAACTGAAGAGAAGATTACCGGAATACCTTTATTGCCAGCCGCCTTAACCACTGCTTGCGCAGATGGTGTAGATATAGGCACAATCGCATCTGGTTTGAGGGAAATAAATTGCTTGGCAATCATCAACGCATTAGCAATTGATGACTGAGCATTTTTTTCTATTACTTCTAAGTTTTCACCTATTTCAAAACCGTTTTCTTTAAGCGCATCAAGAATACCCTCTTTAGCTTGTTGCAAAGATGGGTGCTCAACAATCTCAGTAATAGCTATTAGCTTTTTTTGAGTTGCATAAGCACTATTTATAGTAAAAATTAGGCTGGTTAGTAGTAATGTTGAGATACGGAGCAAATTAAGCAGAATGCTTGTGCTAGCTAGATTAGATTTTGTATTAAGTCTGAGTGGTTCCATTTTGTTTTCCTATTCGTTTTATTGGTTATATTTTTTGTAAAATGACTGGCATACGCGCAGGAGCCATAAGGCATGAAAAATCGATAATATGAGCCAAAGCCCATAAATCGAGAAAACCCGAATAGGAAAGGGTTTTTAATCATGTCCAAATTAGTGGTCATTACAAAAGCATAAATTAATTTATAACCGCCCTTTAGCTTAACCTAAGTAAAGCATTTAGTCAAGTAGGGTAGATACTATAAGGAGATAACCCAAAGGCCATCATTATGTTTTATAATTTGCTTTTATTTATTGCTGTCAATAATATTAGCTTATTTATTCTCTATCTCATCCTGCATTTTATCTTTAACCAACTTACGGTAATGTTTCTTAATCAAAGAGAGGGAATACTCTCCCTCATATTCCGAATCAAGATTGGCAATTTTCTGTAAATAGAAATTCATCTGTTCCATCTCGTGATCTAGATGTTCAGACTTAGACTTTTTTAAAGAGCTTTCAATATCCATATCAGGATCGATATGCGACATGATCTCTTGTTTGGTATTGGAGATAAAAGACTTTATCTGCCTAATCTTTGCTAGAATTTTAGGAATATCTTCAGGTTTCATCACTAAAAGACTAATTATTACAATTAACAATAGTTCAAATAGAGACATGCAACTTTCTTTACATTAATTTATCAAATTCTTTATCTAGATTTACTGTAAAAATTATAAATTCAAAATATAATCTAACAGTTCTACCACACCTATATTTTTTATCAGTATTTGTTAACTACACTCGCCTATTTCATCATGTACATTATAGTCTCCTGACAGGTTTTTAACCATTGGAGAACCACACCTCTCTATATCAATTTTTTCAGAAAATGCATCCTCATCACGATCTTCTGATAAAAGTAACTTACGTAGATCGTCAATACTTTGTGAATCATCCTCTAAGTTTATCGGAAAAATCACACGTGCCTTATGTCCTAAATGATTCTTAGTTGTTACACGTCCATCTGTTAGATCTTCTATAGTCATTTTTGTACCGTACTTTATGATACGTTGCTGATGGTACAATTCAACATCTTTATCTACAAAGCTTCCCCCTTGTTTTATCAACTGCTTTATTATTGCTGGATTAGTATCAGCTGTCTTAAGTGCAAGACTCAGAGGGGTAATACCCGTGTTAGAAAGCTGATTAGGAAAAACTCCCCCAGCAAGCAACAACTCCACACCTTCTAGCTTGTTAGCATACACTGCGCAGTGCAATGGAGTAAATCCATCTGCTTCTCTAGATTGATTTACTAAGGTTGCATCTTTATTAATTAAACGATTTAACATTACGTAATCAAATTTTCTAATAACCCTAAATATTGCTACCTTGTCTGAAAAATGATGAGATTTCATCTTCTACCTATTCCATAATTGATTAAATTAAGAGTTATAGTAAGTTTAAACTCATTTATATTTATGTGTTAGGCACGAGGAACAAAATCTATACATGAAGGAACGAGTTAAGAGGAAGAGGAGAATAAAAGCATAGCAACAACCGTAAATCCCAATGCCTATAAACCCATAAATCACCACATAATAAACTTGTGTACAAGTTTATTATGTGTCCAGACACGCTCACTAGTCAATAGTTTTTTCTAAACCAATTTCTTGTGTCTATATTTTGGATTCTTAGTATCTTCACCTACTATATTAATCATATAATTATGGTAATCCTCATAATTACCCTCAAACCACGTTGCACTTCCATCTTTATCATAGGAAATTATATGCGTGGCAATTCTATCTAAGAACCAGCGATCGTGGCTAATGACAAATACACAGCCAGCAAAATCAAGTATGGCATCTTCAAGAGCTCTTAGCGTGTCCACATCTAAATCATTTGACGGTTCATCAAGTAAAATGACATTGGCTCCTTCTTTAAGTAACTTTGCCAAATGCACCCTATTACGTTCACCACCAGAGAGTTGCCCAACTTTCTTTTGTTGCTGAGCTCCTTTAAAATTAAAAGCCGAGCAATAAGCTCTACTTTTTATAGATATATCCCCCAGCTCAAGAACTTCTAGCCCTTCGGAGATTTCTTCCCAAACATTTTTATTATCATCTAAATGATCGCGCGACTGATCAACATACCCAAGCTTAACAGTGTCACCAATATTAATTCTGCCACCGTCTGGTTTTAACTTACCAGTAATCATATTAAATAATGTTGACTTACCTGCACCATTAGGACCTACAATTCCTACAATAGCTCCGCGCGGAACCCGAAAGTTAAAATCTGTTAACAATGATCTATCACCAAATTTCTTAGATAAATTTTCTACCTCAATAACCAATTCACCAAGCCTAGGGCCATTTGGAATAATTATTTGAGCAGTACCGTTACTAGCATCTCGATTTTTGTTAAGCAATTCTTGATAAGCATTAATTCTAGCTTTACTCTTAGCCTGCCTAGCTTTTGGAGATTGTTGGACCCACTCTAGCTCTCGCTTAAGATGCTTGGAACGATCACTTTCTTCTTTTTCTTCAAGCGATAATTTCTCTTGTTTTTGCTTCAACCAAGCAGAATAATTTGAATGCCACGGCACACATTTTCCGTGATCAATTTCTAAAATCCACTCTGCAACATTATCCAAAAAATAACGATCGTGAGTAATTGCAACAACGGTTCCTTTGTACTCTTTCAAGAAGTTTTCAAGCCAAGATACTGACTCAGCATCAAGATGGTTAGTTGGCTCATCAAGTAAGAGCATGCCAGGCCTTTCCAAAAGCAACTTACAGAGTGCAACTCTCCTTTTTTCACCACCAGAAATCTTTGTAACGTCAGCATCTTTTGGAGGGCAACGAAGCGCACTCATCGCCATTTCAATTTCTCTTTCAATGCTCCAACCATCACAAGCATCTATTTTTTCTTGCAAATCAGCTTGTTTGATTAGAAGATCATTCATCTCATCATCCGTCATTTCTTCAGCAAATTTAGAGCTTACTTCATTAAACTCATCAATGAGTGCCTTTTTTTCTGCTAGCCCATCCATAATATTCTCAAAAACATTTTTGCTAGGATCCAAATGAGGTTCCTGCGATAAATGCCCAATTTTTACTCCATCAGCAACAAAAGCCTCACCTTCATATTCCTTATCTAACCCAGCCATTATCTTCAATAATATCGACTTACCAGCACCGTTATGACCTATTATTCCTATTTTCGCTCCAGGTAAAAAAGATAACCAAGTTTCCTTAAGAATCTGCTTACCATTAATTGACTTACTCAAGCCTTTCATTACATATACATACTGATATGACATTATTTTTCCTTATAAATTGAATTAAATTTTCATCCCAGACTTTGCCCAGTCTTGATTAAACTTCTCAAGCCCCTTACTGGTAAGGTCATGCTCAACTAGCTGAGATAGTATTTTCGCTGAGACAGTCACCACATCTGCTCCACATAATGCAGCTTCAAACACATGCTCCGTGCTTCTTATCGAAGCCGCAAGTATTTTAGTTTTAAAATCATAATTGTTATAAATATTTCGAATATCAGAAATTAATTGAATTCCATCCTCACCCAAGTCTTCGAGCCTACCAATAAAAGGAGAAATATAAGTAGCTCCACTTTTTGCAGCTAGTAATGCTTGGTTTGGAGAAAAACACAAAGTCATATTTACCTTAGCTCCACTATCCCGAAAATATTTACAAGCTCTAAGTCCATCCCAAGTCATAGGAAGCTTTACTACAATATTTGAGGCAATTTTTAGTATCTTGTTGCCTTCTTTAACCATTTCCTCAAAATCATTTGAAGCTACCTCAACGCTAATATCACCATTAATTAATTCACACATCGAATTTATCGTGTCATAAAAATCCATCTTAGAATTAGCCATTAGCGAAGGATTGGTTGTTATACCATCAACAACATTGTATATCCGATATTTTTTAATCTCCACGAGATCAACGCTATCTAAAAATATTTCCATGATTAATTAAATTTAGTTAAAATTAAGTCAAGTTCTTCCAAGTTACTGTAATGAAGGCTTATTCTACCCCCATTCCAGGAATTTTCAACAACTACTTTTACTCCAAATTTTTCACTCAAAGATTGACCTAGTATCACTAAATCATCGTCAATCACTTTATCTTTTTCTTTCGTTACAGAATTATTAGCTTTTTCTTTCCTTTTTCTGTTGCTAACTAATTCTTCTACCTGCCTTACATTCAAATCATTAGCTACTATCTTGGTCGCTATTTCTTCTGCGTTTTCAAGGCCAATTAAACACCTAGCATGACCCATACTTAGTTGACTGTTATTGATCATAAATTTTATTGATTCAGGTAGCTGATTTAGTCTTAATAAATTTGCTACATGACTACGACTTTTGCCAACAACTATAGCTAGCTCGCCTTGGCTATACCCATATTCCTTGATTAATTTTTGGAAACCTTCTGCCTCTTCAATAGCCGTTAATTCCTGACGCTGTATATTTTCAATTAAAGCTATTTCTAAAATTTCTTTTTCTGTTAAGTCTTTGATTATAACAGGAACTTGTCTTAATCCAGCAATTTTACAAGCTCTAAATCTTCTTTCACCAGCAATTATCTTATACTTACCAGACTGACTTTTATTTACTATAATTGGCTGAACTAACCCATGACTATTAATAGAATCAGCCAATTCTTTTATTTTTTCTTCATCAAAATATTTTCTTGGCTGATCTTCATTACATTCAATCAGCTCAAGGTCTATATTATTACTGGAAGTGATTATTTCAATTGGAGTTATTTCCTCATTAAGCAAAGAAGATAAACCTCTTCCAAGCGCTCTATTTCTCATAATTAAACCTTTGTATTTTATTTACTAACTACGCTGATACTACTTGATGAATACCTTGTTTCTCTCTTACCATCATTTCTTTTGCTAAATTAATATAAGCTTGAGACCCCGAACATTTATAATCATATATTATTGCCGCCTTTCCATGAGAAGGTGCTTCTGAAACCCTTACATTTCGCGGTATAGTTGTATTGAATACCATCTCTCCAAGACATGATCGTACATCACGTTCTACTTGCTCTGTCAACCTATTTCTTTTATCATACATAGTAAACAGCACTCCGCCAATTTTGATCTCAGGATTTAATCTTTTTTCTACAATTTCGATAGTTTTAAGCAAATGACTCAAACCTTCTAAGGAATAAAATTCACAAAGCATCGGAATAATAACTTCGTGACACGCCACGAGCGCGTTTAAAGTCAGCAAATTTAATGATGGCGGACAATCGATAATAATATAATCAAATCTATCTCGAATCGATTCTAAACAATTTTTTAGCACCATCTCTCGATCCACCCTATTAATCAAATCTATTTCAACAGCAGCAAGATTTGTATTTGAAGTAATAACTGATAATTTTGCAATTTCTGTATCTACGATGGCGTTTTCAATGGTCTCAAGCCCACAAAAAATATGATATGTAGTAATTTTTCTTCCTTCCTGCCTAATGCCAAGCCCACTGCTACTATTACCTTGCGAATCCAGATCAATAAGCAATACTTTTTTATTCATAACAGCAATGATTGTAGCCAAATTGACGGCAGTTGTGGTTTTACCCACCCCCCCTTTCTGATTAACAATAGCTACAATTTTAGCACTCATATGTTACGCGGCTTTACATTAGTAATTTCAAGAATTTTTCCATCAATGGAAGTGATGCTATCATGAATATTAACTTTAAACAACCAGTGTTTTCTAGCTCGTGCTATCTCTTCTTCATACGTTTTCCCTTTAAGTAAAAGAAATTTTTCTTTCACTTCTATGTTTCTACAGTAGTCAAATATGGAGCTCAAATCCGCGAAAGCCCGAGAAGTCACTACATCACAAGAAACAGCTGACAACGTTTCTATTCTGCTATTTTTGATCTCAATCGATTCAGAAGATATTTTTGAAGCTTGTAATAAAAATGCTGCCTTTCTTTTATCACTCTCAACTAATACCACTCTCTTTATGCCACAAATTGATAAAATAATTCCAGGCAGTCCAGCTCCCGAACCTAGATCTAGAAGTGATATATCTTTTTTTGCAATATACTTTAATAGTTGTATAGAATCTAACACATGTCGTTGTTCAACATCCTTCAGACTAAGCGGAGACACTAAGTTTATTTTTTTATTCCATTTAATTAATAAGTCAATATATTGCTGGAGCCTATCGTGCTTTTCACGTGAAACAAACTCACTGTTCAACATAATTTGTTTTTAGATAAATTAGTACTGCTGTCAAAGCAGCAGGAGTAACTCCTGAAATTCTGCGCGCGGCACCTAAGGTAGAAGGTTTATGAAATGCGAGTTTTTCTCTTATTTCATTCGATAGGCTATGAATAGATAAATAATCAAGATCTTCCGGAATTTTATAATTCTCCTCATCTTTGAATAACTTAATATCCATATCCTGCCTCTTTAAGTACGATGAGTATTTTGATTCAATGTACATGTAATTTAATGCTTTCGTATCCAAATTATTAATTTCTGGAAATATTTTTTTTGTTTCTTCTATACCAAAATTTGGGAGACCAATAACCTGATACGCCGTCTTTTTTGAACCATCTTGAGATACATTCACACCAAGGCTAGTTAATTGACTTGTTGTTATAGTCCTTGCGGTTAATACGCTTCTTACCTGTTCCAGCGTCTCTAATTTAGTCTCAAATATGCGTTTGCGCTGCGCGGAAATAATACCATACTCCATTCCCTTCGGGGTAAGCCTAATATCAGCATTATCCGCCCTAAGTGAAAGCCTATACTCAGACCTAGAAGTAAACATTCTATATGGTTCGGTAGTACCAAAATTAATTAAATCATCAATCATAACACCTATATACGCATCAGCTCTAGTAAGAATAAATTCTCCATTGCTAAGGGATAATGCTGCATTAATTCCAGCCACAAGACCCTGAGCCCCAGCTTCTTCATAACCAGTAGTGCCATTTATTTG
>JAIOYD010000051.1 GCA_021741285.1 Rickettsiaceae bacterium
AAATCTGAGTTTTTGATACCATGGCACCAAAATTTTACGTCCTTGGCAAGGGATATATACAAAAAATAAAGATGCGACCATTTATTTTAAAAATTCCTGAAATTACGTCAGAAATTTAGAATTTTGACGCAGAGACTCAATATAGTCTACAATTGGTCCAGTTAAATTCAGCTTATAAAGCTGCTCAATTGCTACCAGACCAGTTGGAGAGGTAATATTAATTTCTATCAATATTCATCTATCATATCGACACTACCATGCGCGCTTCTTAATATTACCTGCCTTGTTAAAGTGAGGGTGCGGTTGTAAATTTAGGAAGAGAATAAAATCACAACTATAAGATGAAAAAATCCTGAATTTATACTAATTTAGTAGAGACAATTTATATTTTGGCTTATATAACTAATCTAAACATAAAAGTGTTAATAGAATAATTATTAAAAAGGAATTGTTATGAAAAAAATATTTACAGTATTTTTGTTGAACCTCTTATTTGCAACAAATAGCATTGCTGACACTAGGTTAATATTAGGTGATACAGCAAACCCGCTTTTTGCAGCGAATTTTAGTACTGGAAATATAACAATACATAATCAAGAATATACTATTACTGACCCGGCGCAATTAACTCCTTTGCTAAAAGGAGTACTAAAGTATAATACCACCGGGGGTTTTACCCTATTAGGCAAATACTATCAATCAATATTTGCTCTTCCTGGAGATATTACTCTTCGCAGTGATGGTGGCCCTAATGATCCTGCTCCTGCACTCTTTAATATGATTACAGAGATACTTAGGAACGCTGCGACATTTGATCCTACATTCGATGCATTTCAACAAGATGTAACTCAAAAGCAAGCTGCTTTACAAGAAACTGTAAAAGTACTTATATCGAATTTAAGTAAAAATGAAGAATATATAAAAATTTTGCAAGGCCAAACGCAGGCCTTATTTGACCAGATAAATCCGCAATCAAGTTTTTCTAGCTTAAGCTCTCTCCAAGCCCCAGACACTTTAACAACAGATAGTTTACTTTCCACAACCGAGATTGTTAGCGATATAGTAAATAATAGAGTGTTAGAATTTAATATAGCTGAAGCTAAAGGAGAAACAAGTGGTATAGCTGCTGGTGATGATCTATTGAAATCTTATGGATTGTGGGTAAAAGGCTTTTTATCTTATGCTAAGCAAGAAGAGGTAAATCTTTTACCAGAACATAAAGATCGTCAAGGAGGATTTACGGTAGGTTTTGACGTAGGAGAAGATTATATTGTAGGGATAGCCTATACTGCTGCACATAGCAAAATAAAGCATCCTAATAATATAGAAACTATAGAAAGCAACCTAGGTACTCTATATAATTTACTCAATTTCGATAATAATTTATTTTTTAGTGGACAAGCTAGATACGGTAAAGCTGATATCAACAAACTTAGAAGCACTAATGATTTAGGCAATAATGTGGCCAGAGGAGATACTAAGGCAACCTTGGCTGGAGGCCGTATGGACCTAGGTTATTATTATAATTTTGTAAATAATTTACAATTGATACCAACGATTGGAGTATCACATGACGATATTACGGTAAAAAAATATACAGAAACTGGAGGGGGCCTTAACCGTACAGTTAACAGAAGAAATGGAAATAAAACAGCAGCTTTATTAGGAGTAATAATTAATTACTCTATAAACACATCAACACTTGTAATAATACCTGAATTACATATTAACATCGATCACACAGTGAAAAGGAAAAATGATAAAACAACTATTACTTTGTTTACAGGAATGGTGCCTGTTGAAACCCTAGCAGGTAAGCCATCCAAAACACTTTATAAAATTGGGACTTCGGTGAAAATATCAAAAATACAAAGTTTTGATCTCAGTGTTGGGTATGATCTAGCATTAGGTAAGAAATATTATTCACATGCTGGTTCTATACAAACTAGGGTCAATTTTTAAAGTATAATAGTATCCAAAAACTAGATTAGAAAAATTTGCGACACTACCTATATCAATGATATCCGTTATGATACCTGTTTTTAAATTCGAGTGGCTGCTTTAAAAGTAGAAATACTAATAATATTTGGAGTTTTAATTTTACTTTTTTTGTTTTTAAGTTAATCTGTAACGACTTAAACTACAATCAATTTTTATGCGCATAACTTTTATTGGAACGGGCTATGTTGGTCTTGTATCAGGTGTGATGATGAGTCATGTGGGGCATGATGTAATATGCCTTGATCTCGATAAAGAGAAGATACAAATGCTTAAAGGTAAAAAAACACCAATTTTTGAACCAGGCCTTAATGAATATATCGATAAATATGCTAATACGGAGAGACTAAGTTTTGTACATGGATATGATAGCTTAATAAAAGACTCCGAGTGTGTATTTATTACTGTTGGTACCCCACCTAAAAATGATGGAGATGCGGATTTAAGCGGTATCTTTGCTGCTGTTGCTGAAGTTTGCAAATATGTGAACCACCATTGTGTTATTGTAATAAAATCCACTGTACCTCCAGGAACTTGCTCGGCAATTCAAGCATTTATTATTAATAATGGTTTTGGTAATGTAGTAGTTTCCAATCCTGAATTCTTGCGGGAAGGGTGTGCGATTAAGGATTTCTTACAGCCAGATAGAATAGTTATAGGGACCGACTCACGTGAGGCGTTGCATACTATGCATGCAGTTTATGCGTCTATGATAAATGATGGAATTGCAATTGTTGAAACGGATTTAACGACCTCTGAACTTATTAAATATGCTTCTAATACATTTTTGGCAAATAAAATTGCATTTATTAATGAAATGGCTGATTTATGTGAAATTGTGGGAGCAGATATCACGACGCTTGCAAGAGGGGTTGGTTTAGATAAAAGAATAGGCGAAAGCTTCTTAAAAGCAGGACCAGGATTCGGAGGTTCGTGTTTCCCCAAAGATATTCTTGCGTTGCAAAAGTTATCTCAAAAAGTAGATTCTGATTTTCTAGTACTAGATGCTGTAATTCAAGCTAATAGTAACAGACCAAATGCCATGATTAAAAAAATCATTTCAGCTATTGGAGGGACTATTACTGGTAAGAAATTAGCTATACTTGGTTTGACTTATAAAGCGGGGACAGATGACTTAAGAAGCAGCCCAGCAGTAGATTTGATTCATAAGTTACAAGAGCTTGATGTACGAGTTGTGGCCTACGATCCAGAAGGTATGGTAAATGTTCATAAATATTTTGAAAAGTTAGAATGCGCACATTCTATGATGGAAGCAATAAAGGAGGCTGATGCAATTATTATTGCTACTGAGTGGGAAGAGTTTAAGGCAATGGATTTGATAAAGGTAAAAGCTTTGTTAAAGTTTCCAATAATTATAGATTTACGTAATATTCTAGATGCTAATAAGTTAGAGTTGAATGGTTTTAAATACTACTCCGTAGGCAGAAAAAGTGGAAAGTAACTCTCCTGCAAATCTCAGATATATTCATTTTAGAACTCAGAGTTCATATTCACTCCTTGAGAGTTCTCTAAAAATTGAGGACATAATTAGGCTTACATCGACTAATAGAATGACAAGTGTTTGTCTGGCAGATAGAAATAATTTATTTGCATCACTGGAATTCGCTATGGCAGCAGTGGAGTCAAAAATTCAACCGATTCACGGTATAATATTAAATGTCCTTTTTAGCAATAAAGGTAAAAAGGAGTTTGCTGAGATTTTGCTCATTGCCAAAGATAAGACTGGTTATCTCAATTTACTACAACTTGCAAGTTTTATATATACCAAGAATGATCGATCAATTTGTAATCATATTACCTTTGCCGATTTGTCGGAACATAACGATGGATTGATTGTTTTATCTGCTTATGCTGATGGTGTAATTGGTAGATTATTGCTTGAGAACTCTAGAGAAACGGCTGTTTATGCTGCCAAAAAATTAAAAGAGATATTTGGAAATCGATTTTACTTTGAAATAATGCGCCATGGTTATGCTAAAGAGAAACAAATTGAATCAGAGTATCTTAAGATAGCAAGTCAGCTTGAAATTCCTCTATTAGCAACAAATCACGTAGTGTTTACAGACATATCAATGCATGAAGCTCATGATGTATTACTATGCATTTCTCAATCAGTTGTGCGTGAAGAACAAAAGCGTAAACGTGTTAGCAACCAATGCTATTTTAAAAGTGTTGATGAAATGGTGGAATTATTTAAAGATCTACCAGAAGCCATCGAAAATACGGTGCATTTAGCAACTCGTTGTTACGTTATGGCAGAAACCTCTCCGCCGTCTTTACCGAATTTTTCTGATGGAACATTGTCTGAAGAGGAGTTGTTACGTAGGTATGTAAGCGAGGGGTTAGAGTTTCGGCTAAATCAGAAATTTATTAAGGAAAAAGTTGATCTTAATGATCAACAAGAAATAAAGCAGCAATATATACAACGACTTGAGTATGAGCTTAATATTCTTTGTACAATGAATTTTTCTGGATATTTTCTGATAGTTTCTGACTTTATTAAATGGAGTAAAGCCAAAGGCATTGCAGTTGGACCTGGTAGAGGATCTGGAGCTGGGTCAGTTGTAGCTTGGCTATTACAGATTACTGATTTGGACCCTATTAAATTTGGTCTACTTTTTGAGAGATTTCTTAACCCGGAGAGAATATCCATGCCGGATTTTGATATCGATTTTTGTCAGGAGAGAAGGGAAGAAGTAATTTCATATGTTCGTTCTAAATATGGTGATGAAAGAGTTGGGCAGATAATTACCTTTGGTAAAATGCAAGCAAAGGCTGTAATTAAGGATGTCTCAAGAGTTCTGGGTTTAAATTATAGAACCGCCGAATATTTAACTGAATTGGTACCATTTAATGCCGTTCATCCAGTTACTTTAAGCCAAGCAATGAATGATGTAGCTGAGCTTAAAGCTGCTGCTGCTGGTAAAGGCTTATACACTATTGAAGGCGATAATGAGCTAATAAAACAAGTATTATCTACTTCTCTTGTCTTGGAAGGATTACATAGACATTCCTCAACTCATGCCGCTGGCGTTGTTATAGCAAATCAGGATCTTACAAAAATTGTTCCAGTTTATAAGGATATTAATTCTGATATGCTAGTGGTGCAATATTCAATGAAATATGCTGAAGCAGCTGGGCTTGTAAAGATTGATCTTCTTGGGCTACAGACTCTTACGGTAATTACTAAGACTCTTGGGCTACTTGGAAACAGAGGCATTAAAATTGATATTGATACTGTGCCCTATGATGATAAAGCAACTTATGACATGCTGTCACAAGGTTTAAGCACCGGAGTATTTCAGTTTGAAAGTGTAGGAATGAAAAATGCTCTTAGAAAGCTTGGTCCAGATAATATTCACGATATAATTGCACTAGGTGCTCTATATCGTCCTGGGCCTATGGATAATATACCAACTTTTATCGCTTGTAAGCATGGGCTCCAAGAAGTAGATTACTTGCATCCTCTGCTTGAACCTATATTGAAGTTTACTTATGGAGTAATAGTATATCAAGAGCAAGTAATGGAAATTGCACGAGTTCTTGCCGGATATAGCTTAGGATCAGCTGATTTACTTCGGCGTGCGATGGGTAAAAAAGTTAAAAGTGAAATGGATGCGCAAGAAGAAATTTTTGTCAGCGGTGCTGTTAGTAATAATGTTTCAGCCAACCAGGCAAAATCAATTTTTGCCACAGTAGCAAAGTTTGCCGGTTATGGTTTCAACAAAGCTCATGCTTCCGCATATGGTGTTATTTCTTATCAAACTGCTTATTTAAAAGCTAATTTTCCAACTGAATTTTTAGTAGCCTCATTGAATTTAGATATTGATAACAGTGATAAAATGAGCATATTTTTGCAGGAAGCAAAAATGTTTCATATTAAAGTAATGTCGCCAGATATTAATAAATCTGCGGGTTTATTTAGTATTGAGTATAATGGGGAAGAAAGAGCTATAATCTTTGCTTTTGGAGCAATTAAAAATGTAACAAGCATTTTTGGTAAATTGATTGTGCAAGAAAGAGCAAATAATGGGGATTTTAAGTCAATAATAGATTTTGCAGAAAGAATTGATCCAAAAATAATTAATAGGCGTTTACTAGAAAATATTATTAAAGCTGGTTGTTTTGACCAATTACATTCTAATCGCAATGCTTTGATACAAAGTGTTCCTAAAATTCTTGCATATTGTGCATCATACCATCTAGAGCAAAAATCAAACCAATTTAGTCTTATTTCAGTTGAGGCTGTCAGTTCAGATGTGCTAGTGAGCGCTGATGAGTTTCCTAGTGCTGATATGGCATTTTTTGAATTTGATGTACTAGGTCTATTTTTGAAAAACCATCCATTATCTGATGTAATGGATTCGCTAGAAAAATGCGGGATTAAAAATTCTAACTATATAAAAGAAACTTTACCAGAAGGATCTTATCAACACAAATTAGCGGGGGTAATAACCAAAAAAGACGCTCGTATGTCTCAAAGAGGCAGATTTGTAACTTTAATATTATCAGATCCAGAGGGTATTTTTGAAGTCACAATTTATAATGATGATGTCTTCAAAAATTATGCTAATCTAATCAATGTCAAAGAACAAGTTGTAGTAACTTGCGATATTCTTAAAGATAAAGGTGGCTTGCGTTTGACTGCTAGTTGTTTTGCCACTATCGATTCCGAGTTGCAGGGAGTTTGTCATGAAATTAACCTTTATCCCCAAAATAAAGATGAGCTTGCCTCGGTACTAAGTATTTTGCAGCAAAAAGTTAACAAGACTAAAAATAATAGCTCGATTAACTTATTTGTACGCACCGAAGGAAGTTTTGTTGCCAAGGTTAATATGCCAGCTTGTTTTTATCTTGAAGAAAAAGATTTACGAGAATTATCACAATAAATTGCTTTGAAATTCCCATGCAGAGTGATTGAGTTTTATAAAATGATCTTTATATACTAAACTCTAGAATGTTTTTTTCATATTTTTCTATTACCTCATTTACAGACCCATCGGCGACTATTTTGCCATGCTGCAACCATATTATTCTTTTACAAAAATCGCGAACTAGTTCCATGGAATGTGAGCTTAAAATCAGAGTGCAATCTCGAGATAAGAACTCCTCTAGTCTTTTTTTTGCTTTCGCTGCAAATTGTGCATCACCTGTACCCATTACTTCGTCGGCTACTAAAATCTCTGGCTCGATTGATGTAGAAGTAGCAAAAGCCAGTCTAAGATTCATTCCTGTAGAATAAGTTCTAATAGGTTGATGGATAAAATCACCTAACTCAGAAAATTCAATTATTTCAGGTATTTTTTTCTCTGCTTCAGTTTTGCTTATACCAAGAAACATTAATCTTATAATAATGTTTTCAATCCCTGTTAAATGATCTTCAAATCCTGTATGGAAATCAAGTAAAGGTGATACCCTACCATCGACTACTACTTTGCCTTTTGATGGGTGAAAAATACCTGCTATTGTTCTAAGCAATGTTGTTTTACCCGCACCATTTAGTCCTATGATTCCTAATTTTTCACCCTTTTTTATAGAAAAAGATAATTCATCTAAGGCTCTAAAAGTTTTTGCAGTAGGTCTTTGTGCTTTCGCATAAAAATTTAATAACGCATTTTTAATGCTATATGCATCGTCACTATCCAGATAATAATCTACTGCTACCTTATGTAACTCAACTGCGTTCATGCCCAAAACGGCACAAGCCGCCCCCATCTTTTTGCTAGAATAATCTGGAAAATAAGCAGGAAGATTGTAAAACCAATAGCTATGATATATTGAGTTAACTCGGCAAATCCTGCATTAATAATTGGATATCTTACAACTTCAATTAGCGAAGCAAAAGGATTCATATAAACAACTATACTAATTCCCTTTTTTATTAAAATTTCAGGAGGAAATATTACTGGGGTGACGATAAACAATAATGAAAAAAGCCCCGTCAATGCGTGTTGAAAATCTCGATAACGCAACCCTAGATAGGCCATAGTTCCACTTGCAGCATAGAAATAAACTAACAAAATCAGTAACCCAGGAATAGCGTATAGTACACCAACGAAGCTAAACTTGTTAAAAGCAATAAAGACAATCAAAGCTGTTATCAAGCCAATCATAAGGTAATATGTATTTGTTAGTAATGAGCGAAAAATAAATACTGATTGAGGTAACGGAAATTGCTTTATATATCCACGTGCCTGGATAAAAATAGTACAGCTTTCTACCATTGAGGCGACAATAAATCCCCAAATTGCAATGCCTACAACCAAAAATGGAATAAATGTAGCGCTATCAACCGCAAACATTCTTGACCACACTATGCTGGCAATTAAAGCAAACATCAATTGCTGTACTACTAACCATCCAATTCCGAGATAAGAACGCCTAAACCTGTTTTGTAAATCTTGCTTGGACAAAAAATAGTACAAGTCAAAGTGCTTTATAGCGGTATTTAGTATAGTTAATTTTTTATGACTCATAACGTATAGTAATAATTTTATAGTCTTCATAAAATATTAGACAGAAATTATATATAATCAATTTATGAATAGAGGCTCTCAGTAAAAATTAACTATAAATTAG
>JAIOYD010000052.1 GCA_021741285.1 Rickettsiaceae bacterium
CGAGATATTCCCTAAACTTTTTGCTAGTTCTAGTAATCCTATTTTTGGTTTTATTAGTTTTTGATTTAAATTCATTTTAATCCTCATTTAATAATCTATTGATTTTACTAAATGTAAGATTAAATCTCAACTAATACAGATAATATCGAAGGGCTTATAAAGTTTACCAGCTAAATCTGATTGTAAGTTTTTCAAAGTCTGATCTTTCAGTAATAAAACTTTTTTAGATAATGCCATCATATAACCAACTTCAAAAGATACATTGGGGTTAAAATTTTCTTCTTGTATGCGATCAAACACAGCAATTCCGAAGTCGCATGCGTGCATATACGTTCTTACGTTAGCAAGCAAATCATCCATATAATCTTTATCGTCTGCTCTGAACGATCTAATTTTGTATTGTAATAAAGTACTTTTTATACACTCAGCTATCTTGCTATATTTGTCTATGTTTCCAAATTTCATAATAATAAATGCGGTTTTAGTCCCTAGGGGGTAATCAATTCTAAACTTTTCAAGCCCAGAAGCTAATTCTGGAGTAAAAACTGCTTCCTCAGATATTTGTTTATTTGGTTTTTTTTCAGACTCTAAAACTGTATTAACGTATTCTTTCACTATTAAATCCAAGTGCTTGTCCAGTTCACTTGGAGATATATTTTGTGCGCAAGAGAAAGCCCATATTGGATCTCCAATTTCTATAGCAATTTGCCTCACTATACTTTGTAGATCTACTCTGCCATGCGCTGATAAATCTCTGTGATTTATTAAATCTCCATTTCTACTGTCTACAAAAACAAAATGAAAATTCATAGTATCTTTTGCTATAAACAAGTACGCACATTGTTGTACTTTTAATACCGAAGCGTTAACCTGAAGTTGACGAGCATAGTTCTGAACTTTAGTAGCGAAACTTCTAACAGTATTTTCTGCTATTGCAACTTGTTCCTGAGGTAAATCCCCGCCTTTAGAAATAACTCCTCCAGATGTTAGAAATTGTATAATGGACATCTATGCCTCTCTAAGATCAACTAAAATTACCAATTCTAACAAGTGATACAATATAGGGGTATGGCAGTCAAGCAAAAGCTAAAGGTTAATCAGAGTCACCTCAGAAAATGTATTATTTTCTAATTTCTGGTAGCTATGATATGCATAATTTCAATATATATTAAAACACAGATTTAGAGATTTAGGATGTCATCTACCGAGTTTACAGTTGCTCCACAAACACATGTTTTTGGCGCCCCAAAACAAAACTTCATTTTTCTGACTATTAACCAGAAAATTCTGCTTCAAAACTAGCGCCAATTGAGTTGTTAAATTGGTTCCATGTAATGTAGCTTTTTGGAACACTTAAGTTTTATTCCTCTGTTGGTTGCGTAATTGTTTGTACTCTTCTTTTTCTGTAATAATTTTAGTACCCTTTGGAAGATCTGGCACTGCGGTAATAATATCAAAATTATAGCACAATAGAAGCCACTTAATAATTACTTCTCTTATAAACTCAAAACCAAAACCGATAAATATAGGAATACTTGGCTTATTAGTCGAATAATGTCTCATACCGTACTGAGGATTAGATGCGTTATTAGCCATACTACAAAAATCATTGATCTCTTTATATTCTATGTCAAGTTTTGTACAGATTTCTTTTCTTTTTTTATTTACCTTGGTTTTATCAAGAGATATAACTGAATTTTGAATAATTTCCCAAATTACATAGAAATTACTCCAAGACCATGATATGTATGGATGCGAAAATAATATAAAAACTTTTTGTAAATCTTCATCGTTTATAGAAGCTGATAAAATTGCTGATGCATTGTTTTTTGAATGTATCTGAGAAGGATAATAATCTATATAACATCTATCAGCTGAAAAAGGTTTGTATTTTCCTAACACTTCTCCATTATCATCTGTAGCAGTTAAATTAAGAAAATCAAAATCAATAATTGTTCCTGTAATAACACAAATAATTCCATTAATAATATTTATTAATGTTTTGTATAAATCACTATAAAGGTAACTTTCTATAAAATTTGCATTTGTTATTGTGATCTGAAAATTATATACATGATTATCTAAAACAAAATGTTCAGCAAAATAGTTGCGAAGTATTTCTAAGTTATCTGTCTTACCAGAAACGATACTTTTAAGGTGCAATATCATAGTGCTCAACTTAGGATCATTGTTTTATGAGATTTGCTATAAATATATCAGACGTTTTGCACGATACACTAATAATTATCAAAATTTACTCTATTTTCAAATCAAAAAGTTATGTAATACCCTTGGTTACTTATTATTCCGAATTAAGATACTTAATGCTGTGCAAGGCAACACAATAACTCTACAATTTTATAATAAAAACGGCCGTTATTTTTTTAAACTATTCATAGCAATAAGGGTTGCATAATCTTATATTATGTTTATAAAAATAATAGTATTTTCAGGTTATTACTATAAATGTCAAAAATGAGAACAATCGGCTATATTCGTGTAAGTACGGAACAACAAAATCTTGACCAACAAAAACATTTGCTGTTTACTTATGCCCAACAACATAAATTTTTAATTGATGAATTTATTGAAGTAGAAGTCTCATCGCAAAAAAGCCAAAAAGATCGTAAGATAGATTTATTACTAGAAAAATTACAAGCAGGAGATAGATTGCTGGTAGCGGAGCTTAGTAGACTCGGTAGAAATATGCTAGAGACTTTAAATATGATCGATCTTCTTATACAAAATCAAATAGCTATAATTTTTGTCAGGCAACCCGAATTATCGACTATAGGAGGACATGGCAAATTACTATCTGCTGTTTATAGTTATTTTGCAGAAGCAGAGCAAAAATACATCTCAATGAGAACTAAACAGGGATTAGCGGCACTTAAAGGCAGCTGGTAAAGAGCTTGGCAGACCAAAGGGGAGTCAAAACAAAAAAGCTAGAGTTTTAGATCCGTACAAAGATCAAATTATAAAATACTTGAATATTGGGATATCCATGTCTTCTATTGTAATGATTATTAACAACCAATTACAAAAACCGATTACTTATTGTGCTTACATATATTATATAAAAAATGACTCCCAGCTAAATTTAATTTACGAAGATAGGAAAATAAAAAAGCGTACATTAGATAAAGCTGGCTAATGTGTTTTAACTAGGCAAAGTTTGTTAAATAGGCTAATATAAAATTCAGTATGAGATTTATTAGAATTTAATATGCCGCTTAAGCCAGAACAAATAAATTTAATTTCTTTTATCGATCAAAAAGTAAAAGATATTTTATCCAGCGGCGGTAATGAAATATCAGTAATGATTTCGCTGTTAGATGAAATGCCGCGAGTAAAACCATTATCGATTCCGCCGATAAAGAAGAGCTGAATAAATATTGCGATTCTCATGACGGATTTTACCGATATATGAAGATATTAGAAAATACCGCCAGTGCCATTGCCAGTGGAAGTATAAAAGTTCCAAGATAATTCAGGATTTAAGTTCGTTGATTTTTTCAACGGATAAGCCAGTAGCTGTAGATATAGTATTGATATCTATATTTTGAGACAAGAGGCTTTTAGCAATTTCAATTTTGACTCTAATATTTTCTTCAGACTTACCTCTAGCTTCTGCAGCTTGCAGCTCATCTCTATCGTTGTAAAGTTTCTTTTGGTAATAGGAGTAGTTAGCCCTTTCTTCTGGTGTCATTTTGAGGATACTGAGTTTTTCTGCTACTTGTACCATATAAGGAGAGTGATAGTTTTTAGGTACTTCGTCATATTTCATGACATGTAACCAGTCATCTATTTCTTTCTCAAGCCTGTCATTGAAGAGCGGTACTGATATGTAAAAATATTCAGGTAGAATATCAGTAGCGTCAAATACCTCACCAGTCTCTTGATTCTTAATGTGGACTGATAATTTTTCATTGGTCTCTATTTCGTGAATAATGGTTTTACCGTGGTAAATAGCCCCATTACCGTTACCTATAGGAAAATAGAGTAGGGAGATATGAAATATCTTGATTATTTGAGTATAATCTTCTCTTTGGGCAAGGTTATCGACAATGAGTCTTGAGGTATTAAAACAAGCTTTATGAATAAAAGAATCTTTTACGTTACGCTCTATTTCAATGATGTATTTATGATGATCTTCATCTTCAACAATTAAATCAGCTAGACTTCTTTTGCTTTTACTATCTTCTTTATTACTCTCAGTCTCAAGCAGGGCTACTATTTTAATATCTTTATAACCCTTGGTTTTAAGCAGAGCTGAGATAAAACCCTCTACTATACCGTAATCACCTTTGTCTTTTAAAAGATATTTGATAGCGTAGTCAAACGAGACTAGCGGCTTGTCGTTATTCATTATAATTCTTTATATTCGTTTTATTATTTTATATCACTCAAAAGTCATTATAGCATAAATTGCTATCAAATGCCAAAAATAACCATAATAAAAATCTAAAATCAGCTTTTTAAAACTACTGATTATACCATGGAGGCGGTTCTCTGTTAATCCATTTGGGCGGCAATTTGTCATAATGCCATTTGGCAATAAGATACTTCTTATAAGCTTCGCAAGTATCTTGTATATGTTTGAAATCTATTTGTAAGGCTTCCGATCTAGTGCAATTAGCAAAAGCCGTCATTGATCCGCTCTTGATATCAGTTCTATACTTCAGTAAATAGGGTGATATTTTTTCAGAAGCATGCTGCTTGTTATAGCGAAAACTATATTCTTCATATAAAGCTATAAAATGCCCGAATAACCAGTCCCAATTTTCTATATTTGCCGCTGCCCAAATAGTGCATGGATGTTTTATGTGAGTCGGTTTGTAAAGATTATCATAAGTAATAGTACTATTAATAAATATAGCGGTACTTAATAATTGAGCCGTTTCCAGCGCCATTTTAACGACACGTTTATTATCCAAAGCTTGAGCAGATAGTTTAGGGCAGTTGCTAGTTACAAAAATATTCATGATTGTTGTATAAATCTATCCTAAACAGAGACCTTGAAACCGGTCTAGTTTATCTCGGTACTTTAGAGGATCATGCTTACCGTTGTTAGAAAACCTACTATAGGCATCAAATATCTCTACCGGTATATTAATAGAAGACCTACCGTAAACATTTGAGCGTAAGTAATTGATTTCTTCTGCAACTTTATCTTCCGTCAGTTCAATAGACCAAGCCCTATGTTTATCATTTTGATTCATACTCCATCTATAGCCGCGTGCTTTTAATAAGTCCTTACTTTCATAGGGGGAATTAGTTGCATATAGTTTAAATCTTATGGCTAGAGCATTGGTGAGTAATTGTTTTAATACCGGTTGTTGTGAATTTGGTAATTCTTGAGCTAAAATATGTATCCCCGCAAGACAGTCAATAATTGCTCTGTGTCCCTCAAAGAAGAAATTATATTTGTATGCAATGTATTCCAGTTTGTGACTTGAGATATCCTCAAACTTCCAATCGATATCATACATTGAGCATCCCCAGGCTTTAGGTGGAATAGCAGGAAAAGTTATCTCAAAGAAAGTCCGGTCAAATTGAGCATTGTGAGCAATGATTATATCTACATTATTTAGGTAAGAATCTATCTCATTTACATTTATTCGATGACCTTTCACCATATCATCAGTAATGCAAGTTAGTTTAGTAATCGCTTCTGGAATTGGCAGACCTGGATCTTGGTACCCGCTGAACTCATCTAACAACCGAAAAATACGCCCATCTTCGGTATATTCAAATTTCACCATTCCTAATTCTATCATTTTATCTGTGGCATAGGATAATCCAGTAGCTTCAACATCTAAAAATACAGCGATTAGCTTATCACTAGCATCTGCTATATTATAATACTCTGGCTTTTGATATTTTTCAGTGACTCGGTATTGGTTAGACTTACTTAGGATTGAAGCTAGTTTTTTTAGATCTATAGTTCCCATGTCTATTTAAGTTTAATTTTATTTAGTAGGTTTAAGGATTTTGCCACAAAACATCCTTACCTTTCTTTATCATTAATCTTTTCACCGAAAAACCTGAGCAAATAAATAAACAGATTGATAAAATCAAGGTATAGAGTAAAGGCGGCCATTATTCCAATTTTACCGTCAGTATCCGCACCTTGATAATATAATGACTTTAGTTTCTGCGTATCGTATGCAATAAGACCAGTAAAAATTAACACTCCAAGAAACGATAATGCAAATTCTATAGCTGGGCTTCGAAATAATATATTAATTAGTGAAGCAATAACTAAACCTATTAGTCCCATAAATAAGAAAGAACCCATAGAAGTTAAATCTTTTTTTGTACTATATCCGTATAAGCTCATACCGCCAAACATAGCAGAGCAGATCAAGAATGTTTTAGTAATAGATGCTCCGGTATATACAAAACCTAGAGAAGCAAGTGACATGCCGATTAAGGTAGCATAAACCCAAAATAGCATTTGGGCATTTTGAGTACTAATTCTATCTAATCCGAAAGCAAAATAAAGCGAGATTCCAAGTGGAGCAAACGTAATTAGCCATCCTATCGAAGTCATGCCAACTAAATATCCGCCAGGTGCAATATTAAACATCATATTTGTAAGTAACGGTACTGATAATACAGAAAATGCAGCAATAGCAGTAATTGCAAGACCTGTGCTCATTAAGGCATATATTTTCAAGAAATATTGCCTTAAGCCTTCGTCATAAAGAGTAGAAGATGTTGTTTTGTAACTTTTTGCTTGGTAATTAAAGTTTTGCATAGTTCTAATTTTTAAATTTGATTCGTATATTATAACAGTTTAACAGAAAATTATCTAACAACTTAAATTTTATTACCAACTATTATAGCATAAGTTGCTATAAAAAGCCAAAATAACTACCTAAAGAAGCTAATTTAGTTAGTTAAATCTATTATATAAAAGATATAAATAATTTCATTATTTCCATAAATACTTCATCATAAGAATTGTAGAGAAGAGCAAAATCAGTGTTAATATTTTAGCTGGAATGAGCGGCTCTAACTTTATAATAATTCCATAAATTATATACATGCTAGTTGATATACCTTTTATAGAGCAAAATCTCCATATTTTAATGACTTGCGGTAAAAACAAAATAGATAATTTGTAGTTCAATTAGATTGATTTGTTCACTGCAATCACTTAATATTATTCCTAATTAAGCTTGCATACTGCCTATTAAAAAATAGTGGAATAACAAAGATGAAATTTTTACAATTTGCTGTCGGTACAGTGGAAAGAGCTGTAACTGCTGGATTTGCCGATAATATGATTGCTAGCTATTCTAAAGCAATACAGAGAACAGTTAGTGTAGTTCAGAGAAAAGACATTTTATTGTCCCCAGTAATCTCTGAAATAAGATATGATTTCCCACAAGCTTCTTTAACTAAAGATTATGAAGTAAGAGAGGCGGCATTTGTGTCAACTTTTCCAAAAATTAGCCATGTGACTAGTTCAGTATTTAAAGGTGTTGGGGTGCGTCACTATAGCACAGGTGCATATTGCTCAGAACAAAAGATAGAAGATCTAAAACATAATAATAAAGGAGCTATTTCTTATAAGATACAAAAACCTATAAAGGTAGTTTTTGATTTAGATTATGTACTGGTATCTAACATATGCTTAGTGGATAGTAAACCTAATAATTTTGATAAGATACTACAAAATGTAGGAGAAGATTCAGTAATAGAATCATGTGGATATTATTTCTATTTGTATAATGGTTGGAAAGAATTAATAAAATATGTTATGGAATTATCAGACAATGATTTAATATTTTTCAGTAGCGGTGCGAAGGAGCGTAATGAGGATATTATTCCCAAGATGTTAGAAAGAGTTTTAGAACGAGACCCAACTGAATATATGAGAAATAATGTAAAGATCTTTTCTAGAGAGCATACCATAGATACTACTGAGATGTCTTATGCAGAAAAAGAGAAGTTTCAACCCAAGGGTATGTGGGGACAAAAGAAGAAAGACCTCACTGTTGCTGTAGGTTCAGAGAAATTAAAATACACTCTGTTAATCGATGATGACGAGACCTATATTATTCCTGGACAAGAGAAGAATTTACTGAGAATAGACGGAAAATCGGCCGTGTATAATTTGTATAATTGTATAAAAATATCACAAGATCAGAAAATCTTACTGGAGAACATCCCCCAATATGAATCTTTTCGTACCTTCAATAAACTATTTTATGCAGCTGGTGTGTTGAGGGATGTATGTGATACATATTCCAAAGTAGATAGAGATTTAGTAGACATTATGTGGGATGATCATGGTTTCAAGGTGGAACCAAAAGACTCCGGTTATGAATTAGTTAAGAGATTTGAACTATACCAATCAGGTCTTGAATTGCTTGGGGAAATAAATAGTGATGTTGGTTTTTTAATGTCCCCTTTGGAGATATAAAATCACTGGCTTTGTTGCAGATGTACTAGTCAAGATTTGATCTTACAGACACCATAATTTACCCCATCTGATTGTCGGTTGAATTTTGACTGTCAGATAAGTATTCAAGGTACAGGATTTCATTATTTTTCTCAAGAGCCAATTTTTTGCTATCTAT
>JAIOYD010000053.1 GCA_021741285.1 Rickettsiaceae bacterium
AGGCAGCTTTAGTTAAAAGCCACCTGTTTTGCTATATAGTTTATATTTTAGAGCTATGTACTTAAACAAACTCTTAAATATTAGTTTATGCTCCCACGTCACAGGTTGCATTAGCAGCATCGCCGCTTAAGAAAGCAACTAATTTAGGTGCGGCAAATATGATACCAACACCAGCAGCAGTAGCAGCAGCAATACCCCAGTTAAGTTTACCAAGGAATAAACCTACACCAACTGAGAATATAGCGATTGTTGCAATACCTCTTGCGATCCCGCCAGAAAGATTAGCAACCAATCTACAAAGCGTTTGTCCAACTACGTCATTATCTGCGGCAGCGGGCGCAGCGGCTGCAAACGCAGCATCTGCAGAAGTAAGGATTACGCAAATTGCAGAGAATAGCAACACCAGGCGCCATGCAAGCTCAGTATTAAGTTCAATTTGAAATTTTGTGAAATTCATCGGAAATACCCTCAAATAATTATTAAATAAGAATTAAACACAAGATTGAGTTTATCTATTTATTTCCCCTATGGTCAAGCATTTTACACAAAAATTAAAATATGATTTGCTGAATAATGATCAATTGTGTGTTTTTTATGTTTTTAGTATTACAACTTGAGAAAATCAGCGATAAGAAATAGCGATCCGGTAATGATAATTGTTACAGGTTTACTTTTTGTTACAATATTATTTATGGCTTCTTGGAGAGAATCGGCGTAGGTGAAATCAATTCCACTTTGGCTTGCGGTTTTTGCTAATGCACTTGCATTATAGCTTGATGGCTCAGATTCGACTCGTACTGCAATTCCATCTTGCACGATATTTTTGAAATGAGCGCAAAATGTTGTAGCATTTCTTTTTCGTGTCATGCCTAATATCAAATGTACTGGTCCTTGCAAATTTTCTGAAGCCCAAGAAGCTAAGCTTAGCGCGCCAGAGTCATTGTGTGCTCCATCTAAGTATATCTTAGTATCTTTACAACCAGTGAGCTCGTTTGTTTTTTTGTCTGATACTTGTTCTATTCTCCCAGGCCAAATTGCCTTGGTTATTCCGTTGGCGATTTGAGGGGTAGTAATTTGAAATTCTTTATTCACAAGCATCACCGTAGCTATAACTGTTGCTGCATTCTGTATTTGATGATCGCCCAGTAAATTGGGGCGTGGAAGATCAAGACTATATTTTTGGGATAAATATTTAAAGCCAGTATCTGTTTTTTCTGCACAATAATCATATTCGTAGCAAAACGAAGGGGCGTTCCTTTCGAAGCATTCTGCTAGAAGCCTTTCGTACACCTCTGGTGTTTGAGGTCCAATAATGCAAGGCACATTTGTTTTTATAATTCCTGCTTTTTCACCAGCGATTTGTCTTATATCGCTACCTAGAAATTCAGTATGATCAATAGAAATAGGAGTAATTATTGTAGCGAGGGGTGAAGAAATTACATTTGTACAATCAAGTCGACCTCCAAGACCTGTTTCTAAAATCAATATATCTGCTTTTATCTCGGCAAAAGCTAAAAATGCAGCTACTGTAGTACCTTCAAAAAAAGTAGGTTGGATATTGTTTTTTTCTGCAGCCAATTTAGTTCGTTCAAGAAAAAATTTTAGTTGATCATCTAATATAGGTTTGCCATCAAGATTAATTCTCTCATTGAACTCGACAAGATGTGGCGCAGTGTATGTATGAACTGTATAACCAGCTTGCATAAAAATACTTTTTAGCATAGCGACTGTGGAACCTTTTCCATTTGTTCCCGCGACATGAATAGTTGGCGGCAGCAAATTTTGAGGATTACCAAGAGATTCGAGCAAGCGAAAACTATTTGTTAAGTCGAATTTACCTGGTATTTTCCAGATAGGGACTGGAGGCCAATGAGGAATGTTAACCATAGCAGCCTAAAAGATGTTATTTATTGACAAAATGATATAAAATCTACTAAATATATCAAGTTAAAACTCATAATTACAATAACATGATTAACATAACATTTCCTGACGGTTCTAAGAAACAATTTCATAAGGGTATCACAGGAGCTGAAATTGCTTCTTCAATTTCAAAGTCACTAGAAAAACGGGCGATGGTTGTATCTATTGATGGAGAACTTAAAGACTTATCTTTGCAAATACATGGAGACTGTGCATTAAGAATAATCACGGATAGCGATCCAGAAGCTTTAGAAATTATCAGGCACGATGCAGCTCATATTATTGCAGAAGCTGCCAAAGAACTTTTCCCCGATATACAAGTAACAATTGGGCCAGCTATTAAAGACGGTTTTTATTACGATTTCGCTAAAAGCATTCCCTTTACAACAGATGATCTTAAAAAAATCGAAGCTAAGATGCATGAGATTGTAAAACAAAATGAAATTTTTCACCGAGAGGAATGTGATAGAGACGAAGCTATTAAAATGTTCCAAAAGATGGGTGAGCATTATAAAGCTGAAATCATTGAATCCATACCAGAGGGACAAACAATCACCCTATATCGCCAGGGTAATTTTGTCGATTTGTGTCGCGGACCACATAGCCCATCAACTGGAAGAATTAAGCACTTTAAACTAATGAAAGTTGCGGGAGCTTATTGGCGTGGTGATAGTAACAACGAGATGTTGCAGCGTATATATGGCACTGCCTGGGCAACAAAAGAGCAGCTTGATGAGCATTTATACAGGCTAGAAGAGGCTGAAAAAAGAGATCATAGAAAACTTGGGCGAGAGCTTAATTTATTTCATTTTCAAGAAGAAGCTCAAGGTATGGCGTTCTGGCATGAAAAGGGTTGGAATATATACCGTACAATTGAAAGCTATATAAGAAGGAAGTTGCAAAAAGCCAATTATCGAGAGGTTAAAACTCCTATAATGGTTGATAGAAAGCTTTGGGAAGATTCGGGGCATTGGGAAAAATTCAGAGAAGACATGTTTACAGTTGAAACTGAAGATAGAACTTATGCGCTAAAGCCTATGAGTTGTCCATGTCATGTACAAATCTTTAACCATGGAACAAAGAGTTATAGAGATCTACCAATTAGAATGGCTGAATTCGGATCGTGTCATCGTAATGAATCTTCAGGTGGTTTACACGGATTACTTCGCGTGCGAAACTTTGTTCAAGACGATGGGCATATTTTTTGCAGCGAAGACCAAATAAATGCAGAAACGGTAGAGTTTTGTAGATCTTTACTTGAGATTTATAAGGATTTTGGCTTTTTAAAAATTAAAGTTAAATTTTCTGACAGGCCAGATGTTAGAGCTGGCGAAGATTCAGTTTGGGATAAAGCTGAGTTTGCTTTAAAAGCAGCTGTTGAAGAGGCTGGTATTGAATACGAAATGAATCCAGGTGAGGGCGCTTTCTATGGCCCCAAGCTTGAATTTGTTCTAACTGATGCAGTTGGACGGGACTGGCAATGCGGAACTTTTCAAGTAGATTTTGTTTTACCAGAAAGATTAGATGCCCAGTATGTTGCTCCCGGTGGAGAAAAGAAACGTCCCGTTATGCTACACAGAGCAATTATTGGTACCTTTGAGAGATTTATTGGCATTTTAATAGAAGAATATGCAGGGAAATTCCCCCTTTGGCTTGCTCCTATCCAAATCGCTCTGGTTGGCATTACAAATGATCAGGATGATTACTTGAGTTTATTAAATGCCAAACTTATTGGTGCTGGGATTAGATCTGAGCTTGACATATCAAGGGAAAAAGTGAATTATAAAATACGCAATTTCTCTAATCTAAAAGTACCGATTATTGCTGTTGTGGGTAAAAAGGAGCAGGAGACTGGAAGCGTTACACTAAGATATCTTGGCTCCGAGGAGCAAACGACGGTTAGTGTAGAGGAGCTTATAGCGCTGGTTTTAAACGATAATAAGAAGTATTTTTCTTAGAGTGTAATTTATAAATAATGTTGTGGAGAAATTTTTATAACTGAGATTAAAAAAAGTAAGTTTCCTAAAGCCAATAAGGAAATTAGAGTAGCGGAAGTTCGTTTGGTTGATGCTGAAGGTGAAATGATAGGCGTTGTAACGCTACAAAAAGCTATGCAAATGGCATTTGACGCAGGGCTAGACCTTGTAGAAATTTCTCCAAATGCAGAACCTCCTGTTTGTAAGATACTTGATTTTAGCAGATTTAAATATGATGCCAAGAAAAGGCAGCAAGAGTCTAAAAAGAAGCAAAAAAAAGTTTCTTTAAAAGAAATGAAATTTAAAGTAAACATAGGTCAAGGTGATCTAGATGTTAAATTGAGAAAAATCAGGCAGTTCCTTGAAGATGGAGATAAGGTAAAAATCTCTCTATGGTTTAAGGGACGTGAAATTGTTCACAGAGATAAAGGCAAAGAGTTATTTGATCGCATTATAGAAAATTTAGGCCCTATTGCCAAGATTGAATCTGAAGCAAAGATGGAAGGAAAGCAAATTGTCATGGTCTTGAGTTCCCAGTCGATAGTGGAATAGGAGCTATTGCTTCTTTGATAACTCTCAAACTTTAGATTAAATTAAGCGATTTTAATGAAATTATACTGCTACCAAAAATGAGCGAGCTTATTTGATTAAAAAAATAGAATAATTCAATAGTAATCTACAGTGGTCAACCTACCACAACTTTATTTCTTCCGGTTTCTTTTGCTTCATATAAAGCTTTGTCTACTCGATTGATAAAATCTTGCGCGGATTCAATAGGGTTGAACTCAACAATTCCGATAGAAGTAGTTTTTTTCAGTGGTTGGCTATAGTCGGGTATTATGAAGTCAATAGCTTCTATGGTTGATCTAATTTTTTCTGCGGTGACCGATCCCTGTTCAATATTCATATTTCCTAAGAGAACCATGAATTCTTCGCCGCCATATCTAGCTATGAGATCAGTTATTCTAAAGGAGGACTTTAATGTATTGGTTAATGTTTTGAGCACTGCGTCGCCGGCA
This sequence comes from Rickettsiaceae bacterium, assembly GCA_021741285.1. Taxonomy (GTDB): domain Bacteria; phylum Pseudomonadota; class Alphaproteobacteria; order Rickettsiales; family Rickettsiaceae; genus Megaera_A. Next base: position 4,919 of record JAIOYD010000053.1, read on the forward strand.
GGGTGGCCGTAAGTATCATTTACATTCTTAAAGTGATCCATATCTAGCATCATCAAACATAATTTTTGACCAGAAGTTCTAGCTTTTTCTGTCATTTGTTTTATGTGGATATCAAAATATCTTCTGTTAAAAACTCCGGTAAGCCCATCTTTAGTTGATAAGTCGAAACTTTCTTCAAGCTCAGCCCTAAGATCGTCTTGATATTGTTTTCTTCGAAGTTGTGTTTTTACCCTTGCTTTAAGTTCACTTTTGTCTACTGGATAAATAAAATAATCATTAATTCCAAGTTCCATACCTTTTATAACCATTGGAATATTTTCTTCTTCAGCTAAAAGCATTATTACAGAGTTTTTAAATGTTGGCTTTGACCTCAGCATCACCCCTATTCTTAGTGGATCCCCTACAGTCATTTGACAGCTAATGATCACTAAATCTGGAATGAAAGATCCAAGAGAATCGATCTCTTCTGGATTAGAAAGGGATTGAACTTGGGGAGTAAGCAAGCTCAAGCTTGCTTTTATATTTTTTACTTGAATCACGTCATCATCGAGGAGTAAGATTTTACTGTCAGTAAAATTGTCTTTAAGATCTACTACTTGACCACCTAACTCTTCATTAGTTTTATTTCGTAGTTTAAGTTCATCTATAACAGTTTTCATGCGAGTTAGTGACTTCACTCTGGCAAATAGGGCTATGTCATTAATTGGTTTGGTAAGGAACTCATCGGCACCAGATTCAAGGCCTTTTACTCGGTCTTCAATATCTGATAGAGCGGTAACCATTACCACGGGTATATGAGTTGTTTCTGGATTAGATTTTATATGCTTACAAGTTTCAAAACCATCCATTTCTGGCATCATAACATCCAGAAGCACTATATCGACATTATTCTGGCTAAGCAAGGCAAGGGCTTTTGTCCCGCTATTTGCAGATAAAACAGTATAGTATTCACTAAGTAATTTTGCTTCCAACAATTTTACATTGGGCTCTAAATCATCTACTACTAGTACAGTTGCGGTCATAATTTATTTTTTTTTGTAACTGAAGGGATAAATTTTTCAATCGCCTTAAAAAACTTGTCAATAGACACTGGCTTAGATAGGTACATATCACAACCTGATTTAGAAATTCTTATTTGGTCAACTTTCAAGGCAAATGCTGTTATAGTTATTATTGGTATATGTTTAGTATCTTGGTTTGCTTTCAGGGTTTGAATCAGATCGATGCCAGAAAGACCGTTAAGATGAATATCCATAAGAATAAGGTCTGGCCTAGTCTTCTGGATCAACTCAACAAGGTTGAAGCCATCTCTAGAAATAACGACTTCATGCTCCTGAATAGTAAGTAGGTCATGAAACAATTTCAAATTCAGTTCGTTATCTTCAACGATTAGTACTCTACCCATAATTTAAAACAACTTCTATAGCTTAAGGACGACTATACAGAACCAAAACCCCAACACACAATATTGAGTGTATACTATAACTGAGAGAGGGTAATATTTATTTGATAAATATGCCGAGTTAGGATATGAGTAGGGCTCTTGGCTTATAATCTTATTGCATTTTTATCATTATTTAAATCTTGGGTTAATGCAATTTATTATGTTGTTTGCCAAAGTCCGTTATCTAACTGTTCGAATAGTCTTATCTCGGAGTTAGTAATATTAGTTTTAAGTAATAAAGCTTTTATTTCAGATAATTGAATTTGCTGAATACTGTCAGAAATTATCATTATTTTTTCGACAATATCGATCTTTAGAGTGCTTGTTTTAGAAAAAAGTTGAAGTAATTTGTCTTCTGTAGGGTTTACAAGAATAATAATTTTTGAATTATTAGGATTTTCTATAGAGTGTGTTATGTAAATAGGTTGCTCTTGAGCAAATGGATCTTCCTTTGTGGCATGAGGAATGAAGTGTTTCTTGGAGTAGGTCCACAATATACGATCCAATTCTATGGTAAAATCACTATTATTAGTAATAACACAAGTATTCATAGAGCTATAATAACATTTTTGAGCCAGGTGACAAAATGCTTTTGATAACTGATCTTGCTTTGTTTTATAACAACTTATTTTTATCATCTACAAACACTAAAGAACTAAATTTATTCGCAAATACTCTCATATCCTTGCATAGCAAGAATTGTGAACGTATAATTCATGTTATCCAAGTTTGAGTAAATAATAACATGCTAAGATGTACTTATATAGTCCTTATTTATAATAATGAGTCTAACATTACAAAATTAGTGGATTCATTAAAAATGATAGCCGGTAATTTTCATAAAGAATTTATCTTTGTTGATGATGGAAGTACAGATAACTCGCTTAGTTTACTAAAGACGAAGGTAAATGACCTTCCAAGAACTACAATCATCACTCAAGAAATGGAAGGGCCAACCGTAAGTGTCAACAAAGCCATAAGTCTGGCCACTGGCGACTATATTCATTTTGTTGAAGGCGACGAGGTGTTGCAAGTAAACTCTACGTCGCTCCTTATGGAATCGTGCTTAAAATTGGGGGTGGAGGTTGCTATTGGACATGTAGCGCAAACCATATCAGCTAGCTCTAAATCCTCTGGGGTGTGGCGAATAGTTCAAAACCCAATTAACGAGATATTGCTAGGCAAGATCGATAGGGTACGGGAAGTAGGCAGATCTGGGAGTGTAGTCCATAACAAATTATTAGATAGGATTGCTAAAGCTGATAGTAGTATTTATACCCAAAATATGTCACTTTCTCTTAGATGTGCGAAATATAGTAAATTTGTATTACTAGAGGATTATGTCACGACTGCTGTTGATCGTCAACATGACGTTGATAAGAAATTTAGATCTTATAATAATTTAAAATCTATATATAATTTTTCAAAGGAAAATCCAGAAATATTTTCTAACCTTACCTCTGAATTGTTAATGACTCTTAGCAGAGAATCTTTAGGAAAATCTGATAAAATAAATTATGCAATGAAATCTTTAGTAGGAAAATATATCAAGTCTACTTCCCTAGATGGTGTATTCACGTTATATAAACTTGAGCTTGAGAAACTATTTTATTAAAGGTGTATAGTTACATGTACACAAAAAAAATTATATTAGTCCACTAAAATCAAAAAACTTTTTTAGTTAGTGTATTTTCCTCGCTTTATATTCCACCTATATAAACTTATACATTAGAACTACCAATAGAATATTTTATAAATCCTACGCCAAAATATCCCCAGCTTGTGATAACGCAACAATTTTAAAGCAGTTACTTAATGTTTGGGATCGGTTAGCTAAACAAAATAAAGTTAATAACGTACATCAAGTGGCGGTGTCCTTAGCTGGGTTAATAGAAAAACCACGTCAGCTAACCTTTGATGTATAGCTGCTATTACAAGGAAGCAGGGGGTATCAATGGCTATGGACATTCTTCATTAGATGGGGAGGGTAATACAGTATTTCTAAAGTCAGGAATTCATAATTCTTCGATAGCGTATTGGCAACCCGGTCTAGTGCTCATCACATACTTATAGTACCATCTTTTTTTATTTAGAAAAGGATGGTATCACTATGAGTAAGAAGAGAAAGCAGATTTCGCATGAGATAAAATCTCGTATATTATCAG
>JAIOYD010000054.1 GCA_021741285.1 Rickettsiaceae bacterium
GGTTAAAAGATTTAAAATTATCGCCGATCGTTACAGAAATAGAAGAAAACGGTTCGGTTTAAGATTCAACTTAATTGCCGGAATTTATAATTTCGAGCTTTAAAGAGGTTATGCAAGAGGTCTAATGTATATAGTTGCATAAAAAAAAGGAGACCCTAAGGCCTCCTTTTTAAACTCAATTTGTTAAAGGTGATGTATTAGATATCAAATCTTACACCAGCACCAACATGGTGACCTTTGTAGCCAAAAGACTCATCAAAAGTTTTTGCCTTCTTAGTTTTACCCATATCTCTATAGCTATAAGTTAGCTCACCAGTTACCCCAGGTGTAAACTCATATGATCCACCAACATAACCAGCAAAAGCTAGGCCAGTTTTTTGTTTTGCTGTATCAGAAGAAGAAACACCATTCGCTGCTGTTACAGTTATTTTTGATTTAACTTGACCAACACCAACACCTGCACCAACAAATACTTTAAATGCATCAACATCGAATAAATCAACATAACCATTTAACAATAATGTGTTAATAGTACCTTTTAACTTACCGTCATATGCTACTCCATTGATAGTTCTTTTTCCTGTGTGAGTTGGATTAACAAAATGATCAAAAGTAAGATCAACTCTTGCATTGTCCATCACATAATAACCAGCACCAACACCAAAGTACGCATCATTTTTAGATTTCGCTCCTTTAATTTTGGATAGTTTTGACCAACCAGCATTAGCTTTTACAAAAAAAGCACCTTCAGCTGCATATACAGAAGAAGTTGAAAGAATTACAGCTGCTGCTGTTGTAAGTAGAATTTTTTTCATAATAAATACCTTAAAAATATTTTGTTTTAGTCACAGACGCACATAGAAATCTTATAGATTTTTATCTCAGCACGACCAACTGATTCGGATACTAACACAAATTTCGCTGACCTAGCAAGATAGAGAAAGATATGGAACCGTACAAAAATGTACTATGCAACATAAATAACACAATAAAAAAAACGCCAAGCAGTAACCTCTTACCATAAAGACACAAATGGCTACCAAATTTTAACAATTATATATCAAACCTAATGCCAGCTGCAACGTGATGCCCTTTGAGTCCTAGATCATTATCCTTTTGTACAGCAAAATCTCTCCAACTATAAACTAACTCGCCATGGAAAGATGGAGCAAATTCTGTAGAAACACCTATGTAGGCCGCATAACTAAAATTATTCCCTGCTGTTGATTTAGCACTAACAGAGTTAATTTTCTTAATTTTCGTGTGCGCAATACCGGCTCCAGTACCAACAAATAATTTCGTAATGCTTATATCGAACAAGTCAATGTATCCATTTAACAAGAATGTATTAATATCCGCCTTCGTTTTTTTGCCTTGCGCCTTAAAGGTTGGATTAACAAAGTGATCAAAAATAATGTCAGCTCTTACATTGTCCATTATATTATAGCCAACACCCACTCCAATAAACGAAGAGTTCTCAGATTTAAGGTTACTGATTTTATTTAGCTTTGAAAACCCAGCATTAGCTTTTATAAAAAAATTACTATCAGCAGCATTTGCAGGAGTATTAGCAAAAATTGACACTGCTATAACAGTTACTAGGAGTTTTTTCATGAGTTTCTCTATGTATTTTGTTATAAACCAATAGCATAATCAATGCTCGAAAAAAAGTCAATCCTGGGTCGAGAGCAAGCGTAGCCCATTCTGTTCTTGACTAAAATTCATTATTTTTTTTAAAAGCAGGTTTACCCGGCAGTTTTGAATTAATAAATGTAATAAGCCATGATGGCAACATCGTTAGTAATTTTATACAAAATTGCATCCCAAAAGGAAAGGCAATAACCTCTGTGTTTTTTGCAACAGAGGTTATTATTTTTTCCGCCGCTTTTTCTGCAGTAGTCATAAAGGGCATAGGAAAATTATTGACACTTGTCATCGGGGTTTTTATATAACCTGGAATTACAGTAGTCACATAGACCCCCCAGGTTCGTAAATATCCTCTAAGCGCCTCGCTAAATAAACGAACGGCGCCCTTACTAGCAGAATATGATGGCGCACTTGATAGGCCCAAAAATCCAGCCATAGAACTGACAATAACTATATTACCACTTCTTCTCTCTATCATATGAGGAATCACTGGCAATACCGTATTTATTACACCATTAATATTTGTTGCAAAAATTTTTTGAACCTGCATGGCCGTCTCTGGGCCATCTAAAGTTCCAGCTGAAACTCCAGCACAAGCAATCACAATATCAATACCATATTGATAAGCAATATTATTTAGTTGCTTCTCCATCTGCGTAGAATCAGCAACATCAACAACCAAAATATTGGCTTCTGCTCCATTAGCTACGCATATTTTAGCAACAGCATCTAATCTTTCTTTTGACCTAGCTAGTAAAAACAATCTATGACCATTTCGTGAGTATTTAACAGCCAATGCCGCCCCTAATCCGCTTGAAGCACCAGTAATAATTATTGTTTTTTTCTCTCTTGTCATTATACTTACTCATAAATCACGCCAATTCTCAAATTAATACAACATATATGCGAAACAATGCAATGATAATTATCCTCTCAGCGCCATCGGGTTGTGGAAAATCTTCTATTGCAAAAAAACTTCTTGAAACAGATACAAATTTGGTACTGTCAATTTCTGTCACCACAAGACAACCAAGGCCTAGAGAAATTGATGGAGTACATTATTTTTTTAAAACAAAAAACGATTTCAAGAAGCTTGACTATCTTGAATCTGCAGAAATTTATAGTAATTTTTATGGCACTCCCAGGGAGTTTGTCGAAAAAGAACTGCTAAAAAGCAGAGATGTTTTATTTGATATCGATTTTCAAGGCGCCTATCAAATAATGAAAACCGCGAAAGCTAAAATCGTAAGTATATTTATACTACCACCTAATATAGAAACATTAAGAAAAAGAATGATTGATAGAGGGCAAGATGACCAAAGCGTAATTGAAGCTCGACTTAAGAAAGCCAAATCGGAAATTGAGCACGCTAAAAATTATGACTATATAGTGATCAATGATGATTTTGATCAGGCAGTAAAAGAAATCCAAACTATAATCTTATCCCAACGTAATAAAAAACATAATGACCAGAAGTAAAAAAAAAGTAACTGGAGCATTTCTAGGTACAATAGTTGAATACTATGATTATAGCCTTTATGGCTTTTCAGCTGGAATTATCGCTGAAAAATTTTTCCCAGGTGTTGATAAAGTTTCAAGTCTTATGTATGTCTTTGGAATTTATGCACTCTCCTATTTGGCAAAACCAATAGGTTCTGTGTTTTTTAGCAAGATTGGAGACAAATACGGCCGTCGGTTCTCTCTTAAAATCACTATGGTCGGCATTGCTATACCCACGCTAATAATCGGCATCCTTCCTGAATATAATTCAATCGGCGTTCTTACTACTCAAATATTAGTATTATGTAGATTTTTTCAAGGATTTTTTGTCGCAGGTGAATATGATGGTGCAGCTATATATGTAATCGAACATATTGGAGAAAAATACCATTATACCGCTTCATCTTTAACCCGATCTGCGGGTGTCGCAGGACTTCTTCTTGGCATAGCATCAACCAATTTGTTTAATTCATCACTATTTCCCGAATGGGCATGGAGAGTACCTTTTATATTGTCACTTCCTCTTGCACTTATCACTTTGTACTATCGAAAATTTCTTGAAGAAACCCCAGTATTTATTGAATCACAAGCTCAAAAGATAGAATTTTTTAGCCTATTCCCATTTATAAAAAGACAATGGTTTGTTTTATGTTTGGTCATAATTCTATCTGGAGGATTTGGGGTAACTTACCAAGTTACTGTTATTTTTATGAAGCAATATTTGCCCCTCGTTGTTCCAAATGCCAGTAACATAATGAGCGCTTTGTCAGTTATGATAGTAATTGGATTCGGTATATCTATGCCTATTGCAGGACTTTTAGCCGATCGCTTCGGTAGAAATATTGTTGTCAAATTCAGCTTATTACTTACCCTAATTGCATGTGTATTATTAATAATGGCGATTAATTATCAATTATTGAATTTGGCTATTATTTCTTGCATGTTACTAGCAGTCTCAGTCGCTCCATTTAACGCTTTAGCACATGGGGTTATTATAAAAGCTTTTAGAGCGAATGAAAGATACCGGGGAGTTAGTATTGGCCACACAACCGGATCTCTACTTATGTCTGGAACAGCGAATTATGTTTGCCTATACTTTATGAAAAATTTTAATTTAAATCTATTTCCAGTGATTTATATAAGCTTTTTTGCAGTAGTGTCCTATTTTGCTATTGGATTCTTTAACAAACACCAATGATAGAAAGAGCTATTTGCAAATAGAAACTGAAAAAGATTTATTTTATAATACCTTAGAAATATATCAAAACCATAATATTCATATTGTAGATTCTATTATAGCAGCTAAAAGTATGTTGGATAACATCCAAATACTAGCATTTGACAAGAAACTCGAACTGATTCTTTAGAAATGACCGGTAAAATATAGGCTATATCAGAGTTAGTACCATTGAACAAAATTAGCAAAAGAACAAGATGTAACAAGAGCAAAAGACGCCCTACTCCAATTGGCTACTAATTCACACTTAATCGTCGCATCTTTTTTTATAGAAAATGAAAGCGAGGGCTGCTACATTAGATCGCCCTGAGTTTTTTAGATTACTAGTGTTGTACAACCATTTGAACCTTAGAGTATGTCTATACCATCAAGTTAAATGATACGTGGTTGCTATATACTTGTATATGGTGTACATTACTGATAATTAATTTTAAATTTACATAAGTAAAGCTAAATGATTAGCACAAATCCAAGCCATTCTTCTCTAGATAAAAATCTTGTGGCTCAACAAAAATTAGTGAGTATTCGAGCTGAAATTACTAAGAAAATTGTAGGGCAGAATGCCTTAATTGAGAATCTTTTAGTTTGTTTGCTAGCCGATGGTCATATGCTGATAGAGGGCATGCCTGGTCTTGCTAAAACTACAGCAGCTAAATCTATCGCCGAAGCGGTAGAGGGAGATTTTCATCGCATTCAATTTACCCCTGATCTACTACCATCTGATATCATTGGTACAGAAATATATGTTCATGAAACTGGTAAATTCACTTTTAGAGAAGGCCCGATATTTAATAACATAGTACTAGCAGATGAAATCAATAGAGCCCCAGCAAAAGTCCAATCAGCTTTACTAGAAGCTATGGGAGAAGGGCAGGTTACGGTTGGTCATAAAAGTTATAAATTACCAGAATTATACATAGTTCTTGCAACTCAAAATCCCGTTGAACAAGAAGGAACACATAATTTGCCTGAGGCTCAATTGGATCGCTTTTTAATGTATATGGTTGTAGACTATCCCTCATATGAGGAGGAGCTGCAAATCATTGCTTTAGATGAGAAAAGGCAGAACCATGGTCAAACTTCCGAGCCAGTTGTCACAACCACTCAAGAAGAGATTTTTGCTGCTCGTAAAGAAGCCTCACAAGTGCACATCAGTGATAGCTTAAGAAATTATATAGCTACTTTGGTTGTTGCAACACGCGAACCCGCTAAGGTATGATACACAATTAGCAAAATGGATTATGTATGGTGCTTCTCCACGAGGTACCTTGGCTTTGATTCGCTGCGCTAAATCTCTGGCTTGGTTACGTGGAGATGAGTATGTAACACCACATCATATTCAAACGCTTTGCCCCTATATCTTGTCGCATCGTATTATTCCTTCGTTTGAAGCAGAGGCGAACAATGTATTACGACGTGATATTATAAGTCGCTTGTTGGAAGTAGTTGCAGTTCCCTGAGGGCATATATGTTATATCCAGATTTTAATGAACTGGTACAGCTTAAAACCAATCTCAAGCTACTATCAAATCGCCTGATAAAATCACTGATTAGTGGTAATTATTTTTCATCATTTCGTGGTCATGGCTTAGAATTTGCCGAGGTAAGGCAATATGTTCCTGGGGATGATATAAGAAAAATAGATTGGCGTGTTACAGCTCGCACGGGCATTCCGCATATCAAATTATTTACAGAAGAGAGAGAACGTAGTGTTTTGATTGTTATGGATATGAATACAACAATGCGCTTTGGAACTCGCGGAACATTTAAATCTGTACAAGCAGCAAGATGTGCTTCATTAATTGGGTGGTGCGCTAATAAAAACATGAATAGAGTTGGGGCTTTATTGTTTGGTGATGTACAAAATGGAATGGAATTTTTACGTCCCGCTCGTTCAAGACGTTCTTTGTGGCGAATGCTAAAGCTTTTGTATCAAAAACCAGATACCAGTAACAGCGCTATACCTCTTGATAAAGCTATTGAATTTGCCAATAAAATTATCACGCCTAGTACTATAGTTTTTGTTATTAGTGATTTTATTAATATTGATGATAAACTAAGCGAGCAATTACGTTATATGAGCGTTCATTGCCAAGTAGTGTTATTGTCTATAAACGACCCGTCTGACATGACTATTAACCCTGTAGGAGATATATTATTTTCTTCTAATGAAATGCAGCGTCTCTATATTAATACCGACAGCGTTGCTGGTAGAAAGCTATATGAAAAACAATGGACAAATAGATCGTTAAAATTACACGACATCTCAGTTAATTTAGGTATTCATCATATATCTTTACTTACTAATAGAGATATTTACTTCGACTTGTTTTATGGGCTAAAAGTCTCAGCTAATGTACGCAGGAGGAGATAATGGAAGAGATAATTAACAACAAAAAGCTTCAAAAAAAACTTGCAAATCAAATCCATGATATGATGCTTGGAAAATTGCAAGATATAGAGGGAGTAGATTCAGTTGATTGGCTACCACTAGCTCCAGGATGGTGGATGTTAATTATAATCACAGGTCTACTTTTAATAAAATTTCTAATAGTCTTCTTGCGAAAAAGAGCTTATAGGCGAACTTGGCAATATAAAATACTAGAAGAATTAGGAGAAATGCAAAAAGACCTTAGCCCGCTTTCAGCTCAAAATGCGGCTATTAAACTTTCAGAAATTATCCGCAGATTAGCTATATATAAATATTCACGCATTGAATGTGCTAGTCTTGAGGGCAAGACCTGGCTTAGTTGGCTAAAGCAACATGACTATTATAAATTTGATTGGGAAAAGCATGGCAAACTTTTAATTGAGTCAGTGTATGCTGCGCCAAATGATGGCAACAAAATTGTACTCAAAGAATTATCCTGTTTGATAGAAGCAACAAAAAAATGGGTAGTTTAGATGTTTGCATTTAATTGGCCATGGATGGTATTATTACTCCCCCTCCCTTTAATTACCTGGACGCTACTCCCTGCTAATAAAAATGCAAACGACGATACTGTTCCAGAATTATTATTTCCCTATACTACTAGATTAAATGAAGCCTTTGTATCGCACTATGTAAATCACCCTAAATCAAAAAAATGGTTCGTTACTATATTATCGTTATTATGGGTATTTTTAGTACTTACAGTAATGCATCCGATATGGAGACATCAATCACTTCTTATTAATAGTAAAGGTTATGATATCATGTTAGCAGTTGATATTTCTCTTTCTATGAACGTTGTAGATTCCTCTCAGAAAGAAAAATCGATGACACGTCTTGGTATTACAAAAGAAGTCGTAACAAATTTTATTAAGCAAAGACAGGGAGACCGATTGGGTTTGATTTTATTTGCAGAACACGCGTATTTGCAAGTTCCTATGACGTCTGATACTTTTGGTCTAACACAAATGCTGAATAATGCCCTGCCTGGTATGGCTGGCGCATCAACTTCTATTGGGGATGCCATTGGTATTGCGGTGAGAGAATTACGTAATCGTACCGATGGTTCTAAGCTATTGATCTTACTTACTGATGGTGCAGACACATCAAGTAATATTCCTCCTATTAAGGCAGCCGAAATTGCTAAACAATATAATATTCGCATCTACACTATAGGCATCGGGGATCAAGAAACAGTGTCTTCACCTGCTGTAAATGGCCAAGTATCGATGATAAATACAAGCATGGATGAAAAATTATTGCAAGATATTGCAAATATTACAGGCGGTCAATATTTCATGGCTAAGGAAGATCAAACGTTAGAGAAAATATATAATAAAATTAATGAATTAGAAAAAATTGATTTAACTACTAAGGAATATCAATTTACGTCTTTGTATAGATACCCTCTAGGAGTAGCTAGTTTGTTATTTTTAATATTATGTTTATCTCCACTATATAAGAGATTTGTTTATGGAATTTAGTCAGTTTCATTTTGCTGATCCAAGATGGTTTTGGGGCATAATAGACCTCTTGCATAACCTCTTTAAAGCTCGAAATTATAAATTCCGGCAATTAAGTTGAATCTTAAACCGAACCGTTTTCTTCTATTTCTGTAACGATCGGCGATAATTTTAAATCTTT
>JAIOYD010000055.1 GCA_021741285.1 Rickettsiaceae bacterium
AATACTATAGTCAAAAGAGTCAAATACTTAGAAAATCAAATTATTTATTACTACATTGATAGTAATACTTCTGAAATAAAATTAATTGATAAAAACACTTATCATTTTTTATCTACCCATCCAATAATCAGAAATAAAGCACTTATTCAAAAGATTACAATTCCTAAAAACTCTATTTATTTACTTGGAGACAATTTAAATAATTCTGATGATTCAAGGAGATTTGGTACTCTCCACTGGAATAATATAAAATATAAAATAATTTATCCCGGTGGTCACCATGAATAAAAAGAAAAAAATAACTGATAGAATTGATGATTTTACTATAGCATCTTGTGGAACAGGTGGTGGTGGATCTAATTCCAATATTGTAAATTATGAAACTATTTTGGCAGATTTTGGTAATGCTTCAAAGTATGATGCTTTCAATAGACTAAGAATTTCTGATCCATTTACTATTTTTGATTCTCAAAATAGATATAATAGAAATACTTTATTTAATGAGACTTGCGTAGGCACGGGCACAACTGTTACATATAGAGTAAATGAAAGTGCTTTAGATATGATTGTTGGCATTGGAGCCAGTGCTGAAATTATAAGAGAATCTACTAAAGTATTTCCTTACCAACCAGGCAAATCATTACTAATTATGAATAGCTTCGCATTTGCTTCCACAAAAGCTAATTTAAGACAAAGAATTGGTTATTTTGGGGCACAAAATGGAATTTATTTTGAACAGCTTGGGGATGAAAAGTTCTTTGTTTTAAGAAGTTATGTATCAGGTTCCATACAAGAAACTAGAATTCCTCAGTCTCAATGGAATGGATATAAATTTGATGGCTCCGAATTTTACATCAGAAATTTAGATCCAAGTAAAGCAAATATCTTTTGGTGCGATATTGAATGGCTTGGTGTAGGTGATGTTAGAGTTGGTTTTGTAGTAGATGGCAAACCAATAGTTGGACATATTTTCCATAATGATAATCTTAATACAACAACATATATGACCACGGCCGTTCTTCCACTAAGGCAAGAAATTGCAAATGTAGCTGGAACAAGTTCAACTTCTACAATGAAAGCTATTTGTGCAACAGTTATTTCAGAAGGCGGATATCAAGCAAAAACAAATATGAATTTTCAAAGCAGTAACGTAAATTCATCTATTGATTTAGGATCCGCAGGCACTCGCAGACCTATTATTTCGATAAGACTTAATTCTAATGAATTAGATGCAGTGGTTTTGCCTGTTCAAGCAGATATTGCATGTACTAACAATGATATTATACAATATGAGCTAATTTTAAATGGCACAATCGGATCCTCAGTAACCTGGGTTAGACATAATTCATCATCTTCAGTCGATTACGCTATTGGAGGAACTTCAATATCAGGTGGCACATTAATAAATGGCGGTTTTACTGTGCAAAAAACAGCAGGAACTATTGGTGGAATAGATAATTTTAGCTCACAACTTGGAAGACTTCTCGATGGCACGAGTGATGTAATTACACTTGTGTGCTCTTCAAATGGCAATAACTCTGATGTAGTGGGTGCATTAGGTTGGTATGAATTAACATAATTTACCAATTAATTGACTTATCAAGCGCGAGAAATTTTTTCATCGCGCTTTTTTCTTTTCTTAAAATTTGATTTTCTTTGTCCAAATTAATTGATTGCTGAATATAAAAATTATTTATTTTATTTAGTCTAGATATTTTATTCAAAAAATAAATTGTCATTCCAATTAAAATAATAAATTCAAACAAAGCAAGCTGCATAGAAATACACATATAGGTTTTATAAAATATATTATATAAAAAATAATTAATATTCGAATTGGGTAAAATTTCCATGTTAAATAAATTAATTAAAATTGCAAACACTCTTGACAAAAAAGGCTTCTACACTGAAGCTAATATCATTGATAAAGTTATTGTTAAACTAGCCGACATACAAGATGAAGGCGGGTTAAATGAACCTTACAATGCTCAGCCATCACCTATAGTTGATCAAATCAATGAATCAGATAATAATTTATTAATTTATAATAAAGTCGCCAATGATTTAGCAGCATTTTTTAAATCAGTATCTGAAAATGAATTTGAAAATATTAGCATGGATAGATTTGTGAATTACAGAAGAATTCCAGAAGACCAACTAAAAGAAGAAAATCCCAAAATTGTCCAAGTAATTGAAAAAACAAATGACATTTTAGATGATATACTTTTAAAATCGCTCGAAGAAGATCAAGCAATTGCAAATATAGCTAGAAATAATGGCATTCAAGATGATATTATTGTTGATGCTATATATCATATGATTGGATCCCATAATCCATTGAATGCTAACCAAATACAAGCAGCATTATACGAAGTGGTAAAATAATGAAGAATGTTGAAGCTCAAGAGCTTGTAAGTGGATTGCCAGTTTTACCTAGTGGTTCACCGAATCAACCCGCTACAAAGCCCGCAACAACAAAACAATTATTTAAAAAATTTAAAACAAAACTTACTGACTCACCTACTGGAAGCCCTGACACTGATTTAATAAAAGCAATTGATGATGTTAAGAAAAATGCAAAAGATATTTATAATTTTGCATATAAAAAAATCCAAAATTACCAAAAAGAATTAGATAAAATTGCCACTGAATTAGAACAGGGTGTTAAAAATAAAGGAATTTTGGGACAAGGCATAAATGCAGTCGTTGTTAGACCAATAGTAAAATTAATAAGATCACTTGTAAGTTTAGACCCGCTTCTAGTAGTAGATCAATTGAATGACAATTCAATTTTTAATATTTATGATATTCTTGACAATGCAAATGTAATACCTGAAGGCAATACATATTTGCAAACTATATCAAATTTTTATGATTGGATTCAAGTGGTAGCCGATTTAAAGCCTTTTGTATTTGGAGGAGAAGTTGATCCTTATACTTATATTGAAGCGGCTACAGATTTAGCATATGCTTTAAAAGAATCGACAATAGCAGGGCAAATACCTTCTCTAGATGTATTTCAGGCTTCGTTGATGTCGGCCTATTTAATGTCTAAGGCAGGAGCGCCTATAGCAAGATATTTGGGTAATCCCAAAGGTGGCCTGAAATTATTTGGTTTTCAACCTGAATCAGATAAAACAAAAATTACAGAATTTATAGACAAGCATTATGCTGATTTGAATAAAGAAATTAATAATGCAATTATAGCAGGTTACACAAAAGCTTATGAAATTTTAAATACAATTGGAAATAAATTTCCTTGGGTAAAAACTTTTTCTGAAAAATCAAATTTAAATGCTAATGAAATGTATTTGATGGAACACACAAGAGATATCATCATAAATAAATTGAAAATATATAACATTGTCTACAGGGCATTTAAGACATTTAAAAATGGTCAAAAATGGGGCGTTATAAGAGCACAAGTAAATTGGGACACACTATCACAAAATGATAAACAATTTATCAATACACTAGTAGAAAATTTCAAGAAAATTAATCTTTAATTTTAGAAATTAATTTATTTGATTCTACTTTAGCTTTTGCATCATTAGGGAATTTATCTAAACACTTTTTAATTGTTGATAAAGCTTTAACTGGATCGTTTTTAGCCTCATAACATATAGCTAAAATATGATAAGGTATATTCTTACAATCTTTCTTTGTAATTGCAATTTCAAAATATTCAATTGCACTCGAATAATCTTTTGAATTGAAATAGAATTTGCCAACTTCATCATACAAATAATATGTATCTGTATTAACTTTTATTCCATCTGTGTAATATTTTAAAGCTTTTGTATTGAATTCTTGTGCGCGATTTTTATTATCAATCCCCATTGACCAATAATAATAACCTATAGATGACCAAGTTTCAACATCATTAGGATCAATTTTAACCATCTCTTTTGCATGGTATAACATCTCAGGATAATTGCCTTTATGAAAATAATAATCTGATCTCTTATGATGATAAAACCAAGCTTTGTCAGCTTTCACATCAAGATTCAACATAAAAAAGAAAGGAGCTAATACCATTTAAAAAATCCTGAAATTTATTTTTTCAAAATAACAAATTAAAATATCTAACTAAGGATATTTAACCTCTTTTTTAATTAAAGGTTATTGATGACGATTCCTGGTTCGAGGGCGCCGAGCCAGTTTTTATTTTGGGTCTCGCCCACTTCCAGGAATTATACATCATGTAAAGAACCATTTGCTACATCAAATGTAAAAATTCCCCTAGATATAAACATATCTAAACAATCTTTGCGGTCTTCGACAGCTAAAAATATTTTATTGCCTTCGGCCTCAATTGAGTCACAAACACTGCTCTTGTAATCTGGTGACTTTCTAAAATCACGATCACCGCGCATGATTAATTTATCAAAATAAATTTTATAATTTTCTAACCAAGATTCAGTTAAGGCCCTATTGCGCTCAGGCCGACCGGTGACAATATAAATTAAATAATATTTACTAAATAATTCTAACATCTCGGCAACAGGCCAAATAACTTGATCATCCATGCACCCGTCATAGAAAGCATCCCAATTCTTTGGCTTATTCTTAACATGGTGCAACCTATGATCACAATTGGCCAAAGTGCCGTCAATGTCAAAGATGCAAATTCTCTTAGTTTTCATGTAGATATTATCTCATTTAAACAGGTTGTGAAAAATAATTTATAGTAAAATATATTTATTATGGATATGATAAGAATTTCTGCAGACGAAGAGAAACCTGCATTAGAGCTCACACCAGAAATAATTGGTGCTATCAAAGAAGATTCTTCTAAAAGATTACCTGATGTAGAAATGGCTAAACAAAAATTTATTGAACAAGCTAAATCACTTAAGCCTTCTACAGATAAAGAAATATTAGATCAATTATGGGATGATTACACATCATCAATCAAAGCCCTCCCAAAAACTTCCCATGAAACATTCCCAGATTATGAAACATGGTTCGAAGAAAATAAATATAATTTAGTAGAATGGTTTAATGAACATTTAAAAACTCCTAAAGTACAAGACCCTTTCCAAAAAATCATTTCAGAATCAGGTGTTGATCCAGAAGCTTATATCAAAGATAAAATTGCACCTGGCATGTATCAAAGAAGTTTGGCATTAGATAAATTTCAATCAATAGGAATTACACCAGCTAAACAATCAGAAAATCCCGTGATTGCATTTAATTCTCTTATGGATAGTTACTCAAGAGGTTTAGCAAATCATTTCACAAATGAATTAGATAATATTTCACCTAGTGAAAATAAAACAATTACATTTATTACAGGTAATCCAGGAGCTGGTAAATCTACATTCATTGAAACAGAACCTAGTGATAATCCTATAAGACAAACAAAATTTGGAACACTTATAGATCCAGATGAATTCCAACCTTATATGCCTGGATATAGTGCTGGTGCTAGATCACAAGATGTTTTAATATATGCAAAACAATTAGTAGCTAGAAAATTACAAACAGAAGCAATGAATAGAGGATTGGATATTGCAATTCCTCTAGTGGGTGGACAAGCTAACATTTTAGCAAAAGATATAGCAGATGCATTGTTAAAAGGATATAATGTAAATGTATATCATAAATCAGTTGATAAAGATACAAGTCAGTTAAGATCAATTGAAAGAGCTGAAAAAGGTGGTAGATTAATAGCACCTAATACAGGTGGAACAGATCCTGCTGCTGCTTTCCAAGAATTACAAGATAGTCCTGAGCAAATTAAAAATAAAATTATATCTATATTAAAAGATAAAATTAAAGAAGAAAAGAAACAGGGTAATATAGTAACAACATTACCTGATGATAATGAAATAAATCAACTCTTGTCGAAGGTAACATTTACAGACATTGATGGAATTGTTACCTCGTCGGTAACCATCGCGCGAAAAATGATCAAAGTCGCAAAACAATTAGAACAGTATAATAAATATAACCTATCTGATAGATTAGTAAACATTGTAACACATTTGATTAAGCCTAATAGCAGGTAATATTAAATTTTATTTATAATGAAAAATTGATGTTGTGTGCTAAGCACACATTAGATAAATAAATCTGTGCATAGCACATTGGAGTAGTTTAAAATAATGAAAAATGTATTAGCCGAATTACATGAATTAATCAATGACCTTGAAGATCAAGGTCTCACAGCAGAAGCATCTTCCCTTCAGGAAGTATTCGTGAGAGTCGCTGAAGAAGCAGACATGGACGAAATGGCTGAGCCAGCAGAAGATGATGATCTTTCAAATGATGTTGCAGGTCTTCTCAAGAGCCATTCAGCGGCTGAAGTATTAGCAGAAATTGCAAAGCAAATGGGCGGAGCAGAAGAAGCGCCAGCAACTGATACCGAAACAATGTCATTCGCATTCGGTGATGAGCCAGAAATGTCAAGAGACGACATTGTAAGAAAGTATTCAAGTATGTACCTCAGAAGCAATGGCATGATGGACCCGAACGAGTTAGCAGCAAAAGCTTCTGAAGAAACTGGAACAGATGTAAGAGCTGAAGAAATCACCAGAGGACCAGGCTACAATGCTAAAGCAGAAATGGCAAAAGAGCTTGGTGGCCCTAATCCAGGGCCATTTGGCAGAGGCTATCTGTCTAAAAACAATTAAATTATAATTTTATTTAATTTAAATCCCCTCTATGAGGGGATTTATTTTTTATAGGTTATATAAAAATTTATTTATAAATATTAAAATATAAACCAATTTGAGGATTCAAATGAAAAAAGTATTAGCAGAATTACACCAATTAATTAATAGCCTTGAAGACCATGGCCTCACAGCAGAAGCATCTTCTCTTCAAGAAGTATTTGTAAGAGTTGCGCAAAAAGCAGATCCAAATGATCTATCTGAAAAAGTGACAGATCTTCTTGGAAAATATTCAGCACCAGAATTAATCGCCACACTCGCAGAGCAAATGGACAGTAAAGATACAAAAACTATGTCATTCGCTTTTGGTGAAGAGCCTAGAGATGTTATTGTAAATGAATTTGTTGATCAAGCAAAAAATAAAGACATGAGACAAGATGATGCTTATTTTATGATGAATCAAAGACTTCAATTTAACGGACATCCTACTCTTACTAAACAAGAATTTGATGCTAAAGTAAATTCATCAGGCACAAACATATCTGAATTTGCATTTGGCGATGATCCAGATGGCACCGCACCTGTTCAGCGGGGGCGTGTTCCAAATGAGCCGACTTTTTGGAGAACACCTAAACCTGAATCCCAACAAACAGCACCAGTGGTTTCAAGGGAAAGTGTTATAAGTAGCTATGTTCTTACGGCTTACAATGATAAGTATGGTCCCAATGGAAGAAATGCGTATACTAATTTGTCAGAAGAACTTGCTAAGTTAGGATATCCTCCTCTTTCTAAGGAAGACTTTGATAATTTAGTAAGAAAAGGACTGATTCCAAAAAAAGACGGATCTTATAAACAACTTCAAGGCCAGGTAGTTGCCCCGCCGGTAACACCTGAAATACTCGAACAAATGAAAAAAGACTGGGACGAAATGACAGAACGGCATAAGAAAATGGGTTATCAAGCTCCGTCTTATGGATAAATTAAAGGTATAATTAAATGAGAGAAGTATTAGCACAAATACATAACATTGCAACACAATTAGAAAATAAAAAAGCATTCAAACAAGCAGATAAATTAAATAATATTTTTATTAAAATTGCTGCAGAAGTTGAAGCTGCTAAAAAGAAAAAGAAAACCAAGAAGAATGTGCCTAATAATCCATCTCTTTGGGCTGCATGTAAAGCTTGGGCTAAGCGAACCTTTGATGTGTACCCATCAGCTTATGCAAATGGTGCCGCTGCTAAGAGGTACAAAGCTAAAGGTGGAACCTGGAAAAAGGCATCAAATGATAGCCGAATCAGGACTGCAATGAGCCATGATGATATATTTACTAAATTATATAATATAATTGATCATTTAGATGAAAACATAGATGACTCTTCAATTGATGAAATTAAAAAATTAATTAAAGAATTAGATCATAGTGATGAAAAACAAGATCTCAATGATCATGAAGATATGACAATCGAAGCAGAAATGAATCTCGAAGATGCTTTGAATAATTTTGATTCTGGTTTATATCTTGTTGATCCACATGGTGATTGGCAAGAAGATGAATGGATTTCAATAGATGAATACATTGAACTTCTTGAGAAGAAATTTGGAGATAACATCTTAGATGCTCCAGCTGCAATTGATGCAAATCATATTGCTTTTGAATCTCCAGACGGATTCCAAGTTATTAATTTAGTACACAAATCAATGCTTGATACAGGGGATAAAGGGCCTATCCCCGATGAAGATTAAAATTTTTTAAATTAGAAAGAGGGCTTC
>JAIOYD010000056.1 GCA_021741285.1 Rickettsiaceae bacterium
GATGAAGCCGGCAAAGTGGATAAGTTTTTTTAGAGGCAAGCATTACCCACAAAATTTAATACAACTCTGAAGCAGAATTGCAGAAATAATTCGCTCATTAGCAAGCAAGATTTAAATTATCAGAATTTTTTGCTTATTTTAGCAAAGAAATTAGCAAAAATAAGTCTAAAAACAACAGATTTTGTTTCATTAAATGAACTAATTTAAAATGTTTTTTGGCTTTCCTTCAAGGGTTAGCGCAAATAAACCGTTTCATTTAATGAACAGGCTATTGCAGACTTGAAAGACTTATCATACCGTTGATTGGTAAAAATCAATTAGGTAATTATGGCAATATTTTGCGACAGCAAACATCTGCTACAAACGCAAGCTAAGCAAGGATCAGCAAAGAATATAAGCAGTCCAAGCAAATTTAAAATCTACGCTGCAAAGATTCCCATTCGCAGAATTATAGGCATTACCTTAATACCAGCAATTACAGTTTATGCTCCTTATGCTTTTGCGGTAGACCTTAATGCTGGAGCTAAGGAATTCTTTGATCCGGTACTCAAGGTAATAACTGATTACTCCTCTACGGCAATCTTTGCCGGCGGTACTATTGGCGCGGTGGTAGCACCTGGAGATCTTCGAACCAAATTTGGCGGTGCATTAGGTGGTATGGCGGTAGCTGGACTGGTGGTACTGGCTTCTAAGAAAATGCTGGGAGTAGGCTAATGAATTTTGTCTCAATCAATCATTGTTTGAATGCTAGTGCCAAGTTTTATGGATTATCGACATTTGGCGTAGTAGCTGGAGTTGTAGCAATGATGCTGGTCTGGACAGGGTTTTCGATGCCGTTTGGCATTATGGCTACTGTGCCTGGTTATATTTTTGGTGCAGGAGTTGGCGTGATTTGGCACAAAGGAAAACTACAGAGATTGATCTATTGGCATTTGCCTTTGTCCTGGTTACTTGGTGGCAAGATGTTACCCAAATCTTATAATAGGAGATATCTGTAAGATATGGAACATTCATATGTACTTAGCAATGTAAAGACGCTTATCAAGCAAAGAAACGTAGTGCTGGTTATCTCGGGACTTATGCTTATCGCTAATTTACTACTCTCTACCGGGTTAGTGATGATGAGGAGAGAAGTGATTATGGTGCCAGGGATAACGCAGGAATATAGAATTGCAGGCAGTAAGGTATCTAGCAGTTATCTGGAAGAAATGACTCATATGTTTTTATCTGGTTTGCTGGATTTAACACCAGAGAATGTTTCTTACAAAAAGGAGCTGGTTCTTAAATACACGTTAGCCGGCAGCATGCAGACTATTAACAAATATTTTGCAGAAGCGCAAGTACAGCATGAGCAGTTTAAGTTTTCTACCTATTTTTCGGTGAAGCATTTAGAGATTTTTCTTGAAAAAATGGAAGTAATTGCGAGGGGCATTCTTAATAGCAGATTTGGTAGGCAAGGCAATGAAGAAAAAGAAGCTGAGTATTTGCTTAAGTATCAAATGATTGGAGGAATACTCAGGCTCAAGAGTTTTAGTTTAATAGATAAAGAAGCTGAAAAAAAGCCCAAGATATGAAAAAGAACGAACAAACTAACAAGAACAAAAGTAAATAAACAAGGTTAAGTAGTAGATGAGCATGCTAATAACAAAAACGAAAATATTGCTGGGATTAATTCTGATTATGATTACGCTACCAGCATTAGCTAGCGTTCAAGAATTTACCGCTAGCAGACAGCCTATTATGGCAAATATTGGAGCGGGCAAACAAAATCGCATTGAATTTGCTCAAGGTAGAATCCTAGAAGTAATCGGTAATAGTAGTCAGTACAATTTAATTGCTACCCCGAATTCGAGTTATATCTTTCTAACCCCCAAACTTGGTGTTGGCGGGGTTATTTGCTTAAGCATAATTTACGGTAACAACGAAGTACAGGAATTATCATTAAATGTAGCTTCCGTTTCCGGTCAAACTATTTTCATCAAACAAAATGAACATGATAGTGATATCAGAAGTACCAAACCACAAAATAACACAGAGGAACTAGCAAAGATTATCCGGTTTATGGCACTTGGTAAAGTTGGTAAATACGATGTCGAAGTGATGAAACATCCTCTACCCCCTTTAGTAGGAACAAATCTCAATCTTACATTTGATTTAAAATACAATTTTGCTGCCGCTGAACTAATAGGCAGGCGTCTTAAGGTAAAGAATGTCAGCAACAAGTCCGTAAAGCTTCTAGAGAGTAATTTTGAGCATATTTTTGAGAATATTGTAGCAGTTAATTTGTCTAAGGAAATCTTAAAACCAGAAGAAGAAGGATTTATCTATCTAATTAGTAGGCTGAAGCGGTGGAGCAAGCAATGAAACGGTTTTTCAATAGTAGCGATGGTGACAGCAATAGTAAGAAGCAGAAATATAAGCAATATCTAAAAATGGCGAGTTTTATTATAGCAATGGGGCTTGTTACTTATGGTTTTGATTACCTGACTAGTTTAGGTAATCAACCAAAAATAGTTAAACAAAAAGAGGAAGATGAAAAAATCAAGATAGAGCTTGGTACCTTTGCCATTAAGGGCGATAGATTATGGCAACATGATTTTGATGAAAGGTTAATTAAAGAAAAACAAGATCGGGACCTACAATACGGCAAGTTAACAGGAGTTATTGAGGAGCTAGAAGAAAAACTTCGAAAAGAGAAGGAGAAAAGTTTAAGCAAAGGTCAAGAAGAGATACTGGAACTCAAAGAGCAACTATCATGGTTAAAGCAGGAAATGCAAAATATTAATGCACCGTTAAGAGATGATTTACCGTCTGAAGCAGTTATTACTAGCACCAAAATAGCTGAGCAAGAGGAATTAGAAAAACCAAAAGATATGAATAATTATATCCCAGCCGGTAGTTTTATCTCTGGGATTCTTAGGGGTGGGGTATCAGCTTCGACTGGAACTTCGGCTCCTAGTGAGCCTACACCAATTTTTATCATGGTAACAGGTTATGGTGATTTACCAAAGAGTTTTAAAGCCGATTTAACTACCTGCCGTTTAATCGGTAGTAGTTTTGGTAACTTAGCTAATGAGAGGATAATTGCCAGAGTAGAAACTATGAGTTGCAGTGACCTACATTCTGGACTTGTGACTGAAACTGATATTGCAGGGGTAGTACATAGTTTAGACAGCAAAAATGGCATTAAAGGTAGCGTAGTGTCTATGTCAGATAAGCATTTAAAGAATGCCATGATAGGGGGACTGATGAGTGGTTTTGCTCAAACCGGTAAGCAGGGTGAGAGTTTTCTGTTTAACGGAGGCCTTGGAGCCATTTCGCAGAAAAAGCCAGGGCTTAAAGAAAAGCTCAGTGAAAATAGTTTAGCTGGCCTTGGCAATGCTGCTGAGAAGATAGCTGATTATCATTTAAAGATGGCCGAAGCGACAGCACCAGTCATTGAAGTGCCTGGTGGTGCTAGAGTAAGTGTATTTTTCTCTAAGGGAGTATTTTTAGGTAGTAAGAATGTCAAAGAAGAGATTAAGAAAGAGCGTAAATAAGATTCAGGATCAAAAAATGAGTAAGGCAATAAGTTTTGTAGATAAAGATGTAAATAAAAATATTTGTTTAAAACCAATAGTCCTTGGTCTTTTGTTTAGTTTCTTGCTGCAAGGATGTAGTAGCTACAGGAATAAATTTGCTTGTGATCCAGCAACAGGTGCAAATTGCAGGAGCGTAGAAGAAATACATGCCATGTTAGAAAACGGCAAGATTTGGGAGCTTAACGCTAGGCAAGAGAAATCTAAGGGTAAAAGTAAATCTTATAATTCCTTACAAGAGGCAGATAGGATTGCCAGCAGAGACGGCATACTTAAAGTATGGATTCCAGAAAATTATAGAATGCAGGAATATAGAGACGGGCAATATTGGTATTTACCTACTCAAGGACTCCAGAATGAAAATAGAAAATTGGGATGTAAGTTTGAAATTTTCAATCCTCACGTACATAAGTACGCTCCGGTTAAAAGCTTCCAAACTTCCTACCACTTTCCTCAGTTTGATTCGGTATTTCAACCTTTGAAGTGTGGGATTAAATGCTAAGAAATCTTAAGGAAGAATTTGAACAATTTACTAGTTCCATTGGTTTGGTAAGCGGCAGTGAGTTTGGAACAAAAGCTGATAATATCAATGATGTTATGCGTGAGAAATTAGAATACCCTACTGATTTAGCAACTTTATTTTGTTATCGTAGTTTTGATAGTGAGAACGGCTTATTCTATAATAACGATGATAATACAGGGTTTATTCTGGAAATTGCCCCGATTGTTGGTGTTAATGACGCTGTACTAAAGAATCTACAGCATTTTCTAGATGATGAATTACCAGAACATAGCTACGTCCAATTTTTACTGATAGCGAGCCATAAGGTCGGCAACATTTTAACCGAGTGGAGTAATGATAGAAGTAATTCTCACCCTGCTCTTACTAAACTAACAAAGAAACGAGTAGAGTTTGTTAGCGAACTAGCGTTAGATTTTAGTAAGTCTGCTGACAGAGTGGCCAGAGACATCAGAATAATTATCAGTTGTAATTGGCATGGCAACAGTACTGAGAAGATCTTGGCTTTTAAGCAACAATTTACCAAGAAGCTGGAAACTCTGCAGTTATATCCGCAAATACTTGGTGCTCAGAATCTACTAGATTTAACTGATGAGATTTTACATTTTAGGCTAGATGTCAATCAACGAGGTTCTCGATATAACCCGTTAATGTTGTTATGTGACCAAGTAACTGCCGTAGGTAGTAGCTGCAAATTAGAAGAATCGCAGCTTGAGTTTAGTGGCAACGTAATTAGCAAATGTTATAGGGTAGCAGAGTTTCCTAAAGGTCCTAAATCTTGGGGACTGGTTAAAATGATTGAACTGCTTGGTAGCAGCAGTAGAGCAAGCCTTAATATTCCAGCAAGATTTCTAATTAGTTATTCAGTAGCAAGCGATATTAATAAAGGTAAGACCTCGGCGTTAATTAGCAAAGGTGAAGCAGCAATAAAGTCAGCTGAGCAATGGTATGCCAGGTATGATACTAATTTACGAAAGGAAGCTGAAGAGTGGGTTGATATAGTAGCTCGGCTAAAACAAGGGCAAAGAGTACTTAGCGAAAGTTTCCAAGTAATGATTACTGCCAAGAAGAACATGATTGATGAGGCAGAAGCGTCGCTTTTGAGTCTCTATAATGTAAATGACTGGAAACTGATTTTAAGCAAAAATCTGCAGTTACCAAGCTTATTATCAATGATGCCGATGCAAGCAAGCAGCTTATGGTCAGCGTTAAAGCTGTTTAAGATGAAAAGGCTCGGCTTAAGTGAAGAGCTAGTTGCTAAGCTACCTATCCATGCTGAGTGGAGAGGTGTACCTGAGACTTGCATGTTACTGTTTGCCAGGCGGGGGCAGTTATTCAATTTTAATCCTTTTTATAGGATTGCTGACGGTAATTATAATGTTTGTGTATTTGGCCCTTCTGGTTCTGGTAAATCAGTATTTTTGCAAGAGTTTGCAACTTCAATGCTAGCACAAGGAGCGAAAGTATTTATTTTGGATATTGGCGGAAGTTATAAGAATATTTGTCATTTGCTGGATGGTGATTTTATTCAGTTTAAAGCAGATGCTAATATTTCCTTAAATCCATTTGGTAGTTTAGCTGGTTCTGGTCAATTACAGAATGAGATACTAGAGGATGGTAGTAGCGTAGGCAAGATGATTATTGGCAAGTATCTGGTAGCTACTGAAGCAATAATTTATGCCAAAAGCATTTTAGGCTCAATGTGCGGCGTGAGTGGTAATCAGTTTAAAGAATCGTTGCTTGAAGAAACAATTACCAAAGCTGTTGAAATTTTTGGACCTAACCTAAACATCAGCAAGATTGCCAATATTCTAATAAACGAAGGCTCTTTGGAAGCAAAGCAAATGGGTCAAACGCTATATCCGTATACGGCAAAAGGCATTTACGGTAAGTATTTTGAGACAGATAGCAATATTACATTTAAGAAACAGTTTACGGTATTTGAGTTTGAAGAGATTAAGAATGATATCGGCTTGTTGTCAGTAGTGCTGCAAACAATAGCAATGCAAATTTTTTTGCAGATCCTATGTGGTGATCGTAAGCAGAAATTTGTACTAATTGTCGATGAAGCGTGGAAGATCGTAGATTCTGCCGCGAAATTTCTAGCTGAGCCAGCACGGACTTTTAGAAAATATGGCGCAAGTTTGGTAACTTGCGTACAGAATTACAGTGACTTACAATTAACAGAAGATCACCAAACTATATTGAAAAACAGCACTTGGTCAGTAATATTAAAACAGAATGAGCAAGGGCTTAATAGCTTTAAAGGTACCAACTATGAAGAGATCATCCCATTAATTAAGTCAGTAAGTATTGTGCCTGGTAAATATGCTGAAGCACTACTTTATTCAACAGGTATCAGGGTAGTAGGCAAGTTAGTATTAGATCCTTACTCGCAGGTCTTATTCTCAACTGATAGTAGTGATTTTGACTTTATCAAGATACTACAAAGTCGAGGAATAAGCCTTGATCAAGCTGTAGAGAAATTAATCGAAAAAAAGAATGAAAAAAGAAGATGAGGATAAAGCTAACGTAAAACTAGGATAAAACTAAGGTAAAGGTAAATATGCATAATAACAATCTACAGAAATATCTAAATCAGAGCCATATATTCATCATTGCCGTAGTTGTATTGATATTAGGAATTGGCATAGGTTATAGGATATTCTACAAGTTTGGACCAATATCTAGAAATTGCTACATTGAATATATCAGTCAAGATGAGCTGATTAATTTAGAGAAAAAAAGAATTGAGCATGAAGGTGGGGAACAAGATAATTACCAGCAGAATCTATTTTTTGGCAAGAATAAAGAAGCTACTGAGTTAATGGCTAAGCTTGCAGGCGCCAGGCAGAGAAGAAATACCAAAGTACTTTTTACTTCCGGTTCTATTAAGTCGGATAATGTTAGATCCATATCTAAGGAAATTCATGAGTTGGTGATAAAAAAACTAAAAGACTAAAAATAAAAAAACGAAAAGGGAATTTATGAACATGATTAACCAGAGAAACGAAGCATTAATTATTAAACATTAAGGATTTTACAATGATTCAAGGTTATAGAAACAGAGTTAGACAATATTTACAAAAAGAATATGTAAGAAAAACCCTTAGCTTTGTCCTGTTAGTTCTATTGTTTTTTATTTGGGGATGGATGCTCTACTTCTTTATTAGTACTTTTATCGTTGAAAGCGGCGTTAAAAGTTTTAGTGAGTTTTCCACTGGTTATGCTCAGTATGTTAAAACTCATGGCATTAAAGCCTTTACTAAGGGGCATGCTGGTAAATTGATAATTATGGTGCTTATGCCAATAATTGCTCTTGGTGGTGGTACGTATTTTAGTTTTAGGCATTATTTTAAGAATGCTATTGATTGGATGTGGAGTTTAATCTGCTTATATGGATCTTGCATTTTGATTACTAACAGCTCTATATTTGGAGGTTTTGTTTTAGCAGGTTGTTATTTTTATACAGTGTATAGATATATGGAGTTTAGTGGCGCTAAAGGAACTAGTTAATAATAATGAGAGAGAGAACAATCATTTTTTCGTTAGTACTAATAATTAGTCAGGCAGTGCCTGACTCAATCTTCGGCAAAGATTTTGGCACAAACGGAGCTACGTTTGAGATTAAAGAAGAAGGATTTTTGGCAATGATTTATCATAAATTAAAATCAGTAGATATGCAGCAAGAACAAAAAAAGATGCAAGACATAGCAAGAAAGAGGGTAGAGGAGCCAATGGCAGTAGTTGGCATTAAACGAACAGAGAAGGCACAAAGTTTTACTTTTGATCCAACTTATACGCTAGAAGAAGATGCGTTGTTACCAGACGGCAGATTGCTATATAAGGCTGGAACGACAGTTAATCCGTTTGACCACATGCACTTGGAGAAGAAGCTAATATTCATAGATGGTAGGGATGAAGAACAAGTGGAGTGGTTTAAGGGGCAAAGGAGGATAGAACAAATCAAGGAAGAGGATAAACTGATATTAGTAGCAGGTCGTCCTTTTGATTTAGAGAAGGAACTAGATAGAGAAGTATATTTTGATCAATCTGGAAGCCTGGTTCAAAAGTTCAAAATTGAGCAAGTACCAGCAATAGTGGAGCAGGAGGAGAAGGTTTTAAGAATTAGAGAAATAGTAGTAAATTAAAATGAGTGCGCCAAGGGAAGTGCGTAAAATTCAGTCGGTGAGAATCCGACCTATGCAAAGTCTAACCAACAGCATAGAAGCGACTATTGCATTGCAAGAGGTGACGAATGTGGTGAAGCCAGTAGAAGTGAC
>JAIOYD010000057.1 GCA_021741285.1 Rickettsiaceae bacterium
TTGTGCGCTTGATTCCCGTCAATCTGCGAAACTCTTCTTGGGCTTCACACTTTATTTGTTCAAACCTCATCTAATATCCTTGCTTTAAAAGCAACCAGTTTAATCAATCCCTGCGGTTATGCAAGAGGTCTATTATTTTATAAACCACGAATTAATAATTTAATATGGAGGGCTTATGGGTGTCATGAATGACATAAAAGAAACTACCAGGAAAGTGACAAACACTGTCGTAGATAAAACTGAGGATGCAGTAGGTATTACGAAATCTCCTAAAGAATTAGCGAAAAGAATCGTCGAACATCTTAACCATCGCGAATATAGAGAAGTTGGTAGTATGTTAAGCTCTGAGGCAAGAAAATATCTTAATAAAATGGGATTAAAGGATAATGAATTAGCTAAGGAGAAATTGGATGATTTTGACAAAGCTGTTAAAGATTTAGCATTTGATTTAAAAGATCGTAGTTATCAAGAAATAACAGCAAAATTTGAAGAATTGGAAGAAATGTTACCTAAAGAGTCTATAAAATCCTCTCCTTATATTGTATTCTGTAAAAAATATATTAACGGATATAATAGATACTTTTAAAAAGCATATAAAAAAAGGTACAGAACCTGAGTTTGACGATATGCTAAAAACTTTAGAAAAGTCATTTAGTAATTTTACAAATAAAAAAAAATAGTAGATTTTTAAATAAATAAGGAGCGTCATTATGAAGAAATTTCAAACCCTGTTGGCAACAGCTTTATGTTTAAACTTAATAAGTTGTGGATATTCTGGCGGGCAGACAGGAAGAGAAGGTTATAAAAATCAAGGCGAACAAATGGAAGATACTAAAATAGTAAATTTTATTAGAAATAAATTTCGCAATGATCGTCTAATTCCAACTAGCTTAATTCATATAGCAGTAGATAGAGGAATAGTCCAATTAAGTGGTTTCATACGGACATATGAAGAAGCTAATCTAGCTGTTTCAAGTGTTAAGGGAACTCCAGGGGTAAAAGATGTAATCAACAGCTTAGTTGTGTTATCAGGTGGAGAATATGCTGCTAGAAGAGCTACTGTAGAGAGGTATAATACCGCAAGATAGTTTTTGCATTACTAAATGTGAGTTTATATGTTTTTTGCAACAATGCTATCACTTAAGAAAAGTAGCAAAGTTGGAATTGTCTGTATTTAATTAAAAAGGAGAAAAGTTATGTTGTTAAAAAAATTAGTTATGTTTTTTATTTCATTAGTCATTGCAAGCGTAACCATATTCAATTGCTCTAAAATTCTTGCCACTCCGGCAGAAGATGAAGATATAACAGTTAGTATAAAAGCCCTGCTAATAAGCGAGAATGATATCCCTAGTAATAGT
Organism: Rickettsiaceae bacterium; assembly: GCA_021741285.1. Taxonomy (GTDB): domain Bacteria; phylum Pseudomonadota; class Alphaproteobacteria; order Rickettsiales; family Rickettsiaceae; genus Megaera_A. Next base: position 1,359 of record JAIOYD010000057.1, read on the forward strand.
ATAAGTATATCAACAAAAGATGGTGTTGTAAGTCTTAAAGGCACGCTAGATACTGCTTTGCAAGCGCATAAAGCGGTAGAGATTGCTTCTAGTGTTCACGGGGTAATTGATGTAGTCGACACCCAACTAAAAATAAAAGGGAGCCAATCACTACTTGCTGATGCTTTAATTACCGCGAAGGTTAAAGGGAAAATAAGGCATCTATATACAAATGGTAAAATAGCCAGCGGATACGACTTGCATGTAGAAACCACTGACCAAGTAGTACACATATTTGGCAAAGTTATGAGAGAGGCAGATATCGATACGGTAGTAGCTGCAGCTAAAGAAGTTAAAAAAGTAAAATCTGTTAAAACCAATATGAAAGTATAATAAGCTGCTATAAAAGTATAATCCACCCGGCGGGGTCAAGTTTAAGTAAACAAGATTTATTATTTTATGTCTGTTACTTAACTTGACCCTAGTCTCATAATCTTCATAACTATAAGTTCCTATTTACGTTTGTTGTTACTAAATTTAAAACAATTACTTGACTATTTTAGTAGGGTAAGTTAACATCTATAACTAATCACACAATATTCATGGATAACCATATGATGTTAACAACTAAGAGTCGTTATGCAGTAATGGCAGTAATAGAGGTCGCAGCAAACACAACCGGCCTTCCTATGAAATTAGCTGATATCTCAGCGAATCAAGACATTCCACTAAATTATTTAGAGCAAATATTTCTCAAACTTAAAAAGGCAGATCTTGTAAAATCTGTTAAGGGGCCAGGTGGTGGTTATCAACTTAATATAGCTTCTGATCATATTACCATTGAAAATATTATTGATGCGGTAGATGAGAATTTAAAAATGACTAGGTGTTCAAAAGACAAGAATTGTAGAAAAAATGGTATAAATTGCCAAACTCATGACCTATGGAAAGGCCTTAGCAAAAGGATTCGTAGCTATTTTGCAAGCATCTCTATAGCCGATGTAATGAATGGAGAACTTAAGGTATAGTATAAATGAAACCGCTTTCGGATTTAAATCAGACAATATATCTGGATCATAATGCAACAACACCTTTGCACCCAGCTGTAAAAAGCCGGATGGATGAATATGCGTTATTACCTTTAAATCCTTCCTCGATTCATTCAAGCGGCAGAGCTGCGAAGTCAATCCTTGAAAATTCTCGCAAATTTATAGCAAAACTTATGGGATTTGAAAGTAATTTCAGAAATTATCAGATCACATTTACATCTGGAGGGACTGAGGCTAATAACATTATTATGTCCAATTACAAAGATGGTGAAATATTTATCTCTGCCACGGAACATCTGTCAATTTTAGCTTACAGCAAGCTTTTTTCTAATTTTACAGTAATTCAAGTTGATAGAAATGGTATCTTAGACTTAGACGATTTACAGAAAAAATTGGCAAGTTCTACAAAACAAAAGAAATTAGTTTCGGTTATGCTAGCAAATAATGAAACTGGTGTGATCTCACCTATAAAAAGAACAGCTAAAATTGCCCATGAGTATGGTGCAGAAATTCATAGCGATTGTGCTCAAGCTGTTGGCAAGATAGCTGTTGATATAATAGATATGGATCTAGATTTTGTAAGCATTTCTGGTCACAAATTTGGTGCGCCCCTTGGATCAGGAGCCTTAATCAATAAATCTTCACTTCATCTTCAACCAATATTTATTGGTGGTGGTCAAGAGAGGGCTTTGCGTCCTGGAACCGAGAATGTATGTGCCATTGCAGGGCTTGGAGAAGCAGCTTTGATTGCGTTTGATGAATTAGACAAACGCAATGAGAGCATGAAGAAATTGCGTGATAGGCTTGAGTCTAATTTGTTAAATAAGTTTCCAGATATATCTATTGCTGGTATAGATACTGAGCGCTTACCTAATACTAGTTTAATAATTAATCCAAAAATTACGGCGCAAATAATGTTAATTGCTCTTGATCTAAAGAGTATTGAAGTAAGCTCGGGTTCTGCATGTTCTTCTGGTAAAGTTGGAAAATCTCACGTTTTATCGGCAATGAGTTACTCGGAGGATGAAATTAAGTCTGCGATACGGATATCATTAGGCTATACAACTAGCGATAAAGATATTAATAATTTTCTTGAGATATATAGCGAATTAAATAAGTAAACAATATGAATAACCTAGCAAAACTAAAGCAAAAAGTGATTGATGAAGGGGGAAGGATTCCAATTTATCTGGATAGTCAGGCAACAACACCAACTGATCCACGAGTGGTTGAAGAGATAATGCCTTATTTTACTCACAATTTTGGAAATCCCCATTCAAGAAGCCATCAATATGCTTGGGAGGCAGAAGAAGCGTGCGAGCTTGCAAGATCCCAAGTAGCAAATTTAATCGGTGCTGTATCAAAGGAAATAATATTTACTTCTGGAGCAACAGAGTCAAATAATATGGCTCTCAAGGGGATAGCAAAATTCTATGGTGGTAAGAGAAATCACGTTGTAACCCTTGTAACAGAACATAAATGCATTCTAGATACTTGTCGTCATTTAGAACAAGACGGTATTAAAGTAACATATTTGCCTGTGCAGCCAAGTGGACTAGTAGATTTAAAGCAACTTGAGGAGGCTGTTACTGAGAACACTATGCTTGTCTCGATCATGGCAGTTAATAATGAAATAGGAGTTATTCAGCCACTTAAAGAAATTGGAAAGATTTGCCGCCAGAAAGGTGCGTTTTTTCATACCGATATAGCTCAGGCATTTGGTAAAATTCCAATTGATGTTAATGAGTGTAATATTGACCTTGCAAGTATTTCAGGTCATAAAATACACGGGCCAAAAGGTATTGGAGCACTTTACATTAGGCGTAAACCAAGAATACGGCTTACTCCTATTATAAATGGCGGTGGACAAGAGAGGGGCTTGCGTTCTGGAACACTTGCTACTCCTTTAGTGGTTGGCTTGGGCAAAGCGGCATTGATTGCTTCACAAGAAATGGATGCTAATTATAAGCATGTAAAGAAGCTGTTTGATAGATTTGTTGGCACAATCCAAACTAGTGCTGAAGAAATCTATCTTAATGGCGATAGAGAGAAACGTTATCCTGGTAATGTAAATTTGAGCTTTGCTTATATTGAAGGGGAATCGATGATTTTAGCTATTAAAGATCTTGCCGTATCTTCTGGCTCAGCTTGTACGTCTTCATCTCTAGAACCTTCTTACGTGCTTAGAGCCCTTGGAGTAGGAGAAGCTATGGCTCACACTTCGATCAGATTTGGCTTTAGTAAGTTCACAACTGAAGCAGAAGTTGATTATGCAGCTGCGTTAGTACTGTCAAAAATAAATACCTTAAGAGAGCTAAGTCCCTTGTGGGAAATGGTGCAAGAAGGGATAGATATTAATGAAATAAAATGGGCAACTCATTAGAAAATTAAAGAGAGATTAATATGGCATATAGTAACGAAGTAATCGACCATTACGAAAACCCCCGTAACGTTGGAACACTGGATAAAAAAGATGACTCAGTTGGCACTGGACTCGTAGGAGCACCGGCTTGCGGCGACGTATTAAAGCTACAGATTAAGGTTGATGATAATGGTATTATTGTTGATGCCAAATTTAAAGCATTTGGCTGTGGATCGGCCATTGCTTCTAGCTCTCTTGTCAGTGAATGGGTCAAGGGCAAAAATGTTGACGAAGCTCTTGCTATTAAAAATACAGAAATAGCTAAGCATTTATCGCTTCCACCAGTAAAGCTTCATTGCTCAATGCTTGCAGAAGATGCAATTAGAGCTGCCGTAACTGACTATAAAAACAAACATAAAAATGACTAACACTAAGCAGGTCATGACTCTCACCGGAGCGGCCGCAACTCAAGTTAAAGTTCTATTAGCTAAGCGAGGCAAAGACTCATTAGGTATTAGAATCGGGATAAAGTCTGGAGGCTGCTCTGGATTAAAATATTTTGTAGAATATGCAGACGAAAAAGGGCATTTCGATGAAATTATCAGTGATAAAGGCGTAAATGTGCTTATTGACCCAAAAGCCTTGATGTATCTTCTTGGCACAGAAATGGATTATATGGAAGAGAAATTCAAGTCAGGATTTACCTTCACTAATCCAAACGAAAAAGGCAAATGTGGCTGTGGCAGCTCATTTAATGTATGATATATTAATTTTTGAACTCAAGACCACCCGCTTAAGTTAGGATAACTTTATTATAGTTATGGAATAAATCAATAGCATCATTGCTATTATACAGAACATTAAAGTGTAATTCTTTTGTTGTCTTTTTGAAGGTTTCTTCATAGTTAATCTTGCTTATGAGTCAATAATTCATAATACCCTAATTTGGTGCTCAAAAGGTATGTTTTTTTCAAATTGATATTTAAGAAAAAATACTGTATGATCACAAATCCTAAATTTTAAGAAAAAAGAAAGAATAGTTAATGGCATTATCAATAAGAAACATTGCAATCATTGCCCACGTTGATCACGGCAAAACAACACTGATCGATAAAATGCTATCCCAAAGTGGCTTATTCCGAGCTAATCAATCGGTAAGTGAAAGAGCTATGGACTCTAACGATCTTGAAAGAGAGCGTGGAATTACGATTTTGGCAAAATGCACAGGTGTTGATTGGAAAGATACTAAAATTAATATTATTGACACGCCTGGGCACGCAGATTTCGGTGGTGAAGTAGAACGTATCTTAAGTATGGTTGATGGAGTAGTGCTTCTTGTCGATGCAGCCGAAGGGCCAATGCCCCAGACTAAATTTGTCCTTGGAAAAGCGCTAAAACTCGGTTTAAAGCCAATTGTTGTTATCAATAAAATTGATCGTAGTGATGAAAGAGCGGATGAAGTGCTTGACGAGATATTCGACCTTTTTATGGCTCTGGAGGCAACTAACGAGCAGTTAGATTTCCCTGTAATTTATGCTTCAGGCCGTAATGGTTGGGCAGTAAAAGAGTTGGAGCATCCAAGAGAAAATCTAGATGCATTGTTTGATACTATAATATCTTATGTTAAACAACCGGTATCTGATATTCATTCTCCATTCTCAATGATTGTTACAACAAAGGAATATGATGCTTATTTAGGTAGAATTTTAACTGGTAGAATAGAATCTGGTATTGCTAAGATTAATATGCCTATAAAGGTCATGAATTGTGATGGGATGCTAGTTGAAAGCGGCCGAATTACTAAAATGCTAACCTTCAAAGGTCTTGAAAGATTACCAATAACCACAGCGGAAGCTGGAGATATTATCGCTATTGCTGGTCTTGAAAAAGCTAACGTTGCAGATACGATTGCAGCACCGGAGGTTGAAAAAGCGCTGGCGGCTCAACCAATTGATCCACCGACACTTTCAATGTTATTTTCAATCAATGATTCCCCGCTTGCCGGACGAGAAGGTGATAAACTTACTTCGAGAGTGCTTAGGGCTAGATTGATGCGTGAAGTTGAAGGGAATGTTGCGATTAAAATTTCTGAAACAGCCCAATCGGATGCATTTGATGTTGCTGGACGTGGAGAGTTGCAGCTTGGTGTATTGATTGAAACAATGCGTAGAGAAGGTTTTGAGCTTTCAATTAGCAGGCCGAGAGTATTGTTTAAAGAGGATCCAGAAACAGGCGAGAGATTAGAGCCAATGGAAGAGGTTCAGATTGACATTGATTCTGAATTTGTTGGTAGCGTTGTAGAATCAATGAATTTACGCAAAGCGCAAATTAAAGATATGCGCGAAACTGGCGCAGGGAAAAGTCGTTTAATATTTATTGCTCCATCTAGAGGCCTTATTGGTTACCATGGGCCGTTTCTTACAGAAACTAGAGGCACTGGTGTTATGAGCAGAATATTTCACGGATATAGTCCTTATTGTGGAAAAATTGAAGGACGTAGAAATGGTGTATTAATATCCATGGAAGATGGTAACGCGGTTGCTTATGCACTTTGGAATCTTGAAGATAGAGGCAGTATGCTCATTGGCACGGGAGTACCTGTATATAAAGGAATGATTATTGGAGAGCATAATAGAGATAATGATCTAGAGGTAAACCCAATCAAATCTAAACAATTATCAAATGTTAGAGCAAGTGGGAAGGATGAAGCGATAAGACTTTCTCCACCGAAATTGATGTCGCTTGAACAAGCAATTGCCTACATTCAGGATGATGAATTAGTTGAGGTTACACCCAAATCTATTCGTTTGCGTAAACGCTACCTTGATCAGAATGAACGTAAGAGAATGTCGAGAAAAGATTGACATCATTAGCCTAAATGCTTTAACCTGAAGTATTGGGTTACTATATTATTAATTTAGTAACCCCTTATTTAATTAGTATGGTTAAAGGTAATGTCAAAGCAATCTGAAAATGCACCCGTTCCGAGTCTGCCTGATAGGTATACGGAGCTACCGGGTAAGATTATGGATGGATCTATTTTACTTGAAGAAACCAAGCAATTATATAATGAATTTGCTAAGCTTACGCCAGCCGAAACAAGAGCTAAAGTAATTGAAGCAATGAATAAAAATCTCCATTCAGAAATTTCTAGTGAGAAATTTCATAGCTTTGCCTCCAAGTTAGTAGAAGTAGAAAAGCAAATCGTAACAGAAGCTCACCCAATAAAAGATACAGATTCGCCTGAAAAAAGGAAAGCTGGGATGCAAAAGAGATGTGCTGAGTATATGAGAAATACATCTCTTGCCAAAAATGTTGTGCTATATGAATGTACTAAAAACGGATTTGCAAAAGATATATCTGAGTCTTTGTTAAAAGGCGATAAAGAGGGCACGAAGAAGCATCTTGCTAATCTAAAAATTCCAGATTACTTGCAAGAACATTACTCATCAATAACACAATTTTATAAAGAAAATGGTAATGAGTGCGCCAAGGGAAGTGCGTAAAATTCAGTCGGTGAGAATCCGACCTATGCAAAGTCTAACCAACAGCATAGAAGCGACTATTGCATTGCAAGAGGTGACGAATGTGGTGAAGCCAGTAGAAGTGACATATCA
>JAIOYD010000058.1 GCA_021741285.1 Rickettsiaceae bacterium
TGAAATCTAGAGAATCTTGTATTGTAATCACAACGACTGATACTGAAGATATAGCAAATAAAATTGCTGGCAAGCTTGTTGAACAACGGTTAGCAGCTTGCGTTCAGATTGATAAAGTTAAAAGTTTTTTTTATTATGAAGAGGAATGTCGACAAGAAAAAGAGTTTCGTTTAATAATAAAAGCGGCCTCTAAAAATTATAAAATTATTGAAGAATCAATAAAATTAAATCATAATTATCGATTACCTCAAATAATTAAGCTTGATATTACTGATGGATTAGTTGAGTATATGGATTGGATTCATGCAAGTTAGAGTATGGTGTAATTTAAGGCTTTTATTAGTCGGTACTATAGGGGGGGTTGCTTATGAAATTATGGCATAAGGTATTTTTAGGCCTAATTTTAGGAGTGTTTTTTGGAATATATATCCCTGAGCATGTCGAAACTGTAAAACCTATCGGTACAGTTTTTCTCCGTTTGATAAAAATGGTTATTGTTCCACTGCTATTTTTTAGTTTAGTTTCTGGTATTACCGGAATGAGAGACCCGAGCTCTATAGGCAGAGTAGCAAAAAAATCTGTTATAGCTTATTTAGGAACAACTTGTCTAGCAGTAACGTTTGGTCTGGGGGTAGCATTTATCCTAGAACCTGGAACGGGCGTTATTCTCGATATAGGGCCTGTGGCAGCGGACAGAAATTTTAAAGAAAATGATTTTGATCTTTTGCAATTTTTTATTGAAATTGTTCCTAATAATATTTTTCAGGCGTTTGCTGATTCCAATATTTTACAAGTCGTATTTTTTTCTATATTTACAGGTATAATAATTAATGGGATGGATTCTGCTGCTGATCCATTGCGCAATTTCATTCATGCTGCTGCGAAGCTAGTATTAAAAATGATTGCTTTGGTGGTCCAGTTATCGCCATATGCTGCTTTCGCTCTTACTGCTTGGGTTATTGGTACGCAAGGGATAGATGTAATATATACACTAGGGAAATTAGTGCGGGCAATAATTTTGGCCTACGTACTGCAGTATATAATCTATGGCCTGATTATAATGGTATTTTGTAGGCTGTCCCCGATGCCGTTTTATAGAAAGAGTATAGAATATCAGATGATTGCTATGTCTACTGGTAGTAGTAAGGCTAGCCTTGCAACTACTATGCAAGTATGTAGAAATAGACTTGGTGTGTCTGAGTCGAGTACTTCTTTCGTTTTGCCGCTAGGCGCATCAATTAACATGAATGGTTTGTCTATTAAGCTTGGTTTATCAGTCATCTTCTTTGCTCAGGCAATGGGAGTAGATTTAGTATTCTCGGATTATATTATTATTATTATGACTGGAACTCTTGGCTCAATAGGTGGAGCGGGTATACCTGGGTCATTTATAATTATGTTACCCATAATGCTTACTTCGGTTGGATTACCAATAGAAGGAGTAGCTCTTCTAGTTGGGGTCGATAGAGTCCTTGATCTAATAAGTACAACCATTAACATTACCGGGGATGCTACTATAACTTTGGTTATAGATAATTCTGAAGGAACGTTGGATAAAGAAATGTATAACTCCTAAAAATTGACGTAGAGGTAACTGATATGAAAATTTTTCGATTAATCTATATAGCTTCCGTACTAACATTATATATTAGTTCAGCTAGTGCTATTGAGACAAAAACTATAAAAATTGGTAGTGGCAGTCTACTTGAGGGATATTATAATATTGGATTGAATTTATGTCGGGTTATATCTAATGCGAATGAGGGTATAAAATGCGAAGTTGTTCCAACCACTGGATCGCTAGAAAATATAGGTTTATTAAAAAAAGGGCAAATAGATTTTGCATTTACTTTGTCTAATATAGCGGTGCAAGCATATAGCGGAACGGGTTATTTTGCAGATAGCGAGCCCTTTGAAGATATGTATCAACTATTGCGCTTGCATGATGAATATTTACTGTCTTAGTTAAGGATGATGATAAAATTCTATTCTTTAGAGACTTAGAGGGTAAGAAAATTTCTAATGGCCCACCGCGATCCGATAGTTCGGTTGCTTATGATGCCCTTGTTGAATATTATAATTTCAAGAAACCTCCGCAAGATATTGAAATACTTCATGAAAATTATGCAAAAGAATTTTGTGATGGTAAAATTGATGCGATTATGATGATGACTGGTCATCCAAACCAGTTGATAAATATGGTAACGCACACATGTGAGTGTGATTTTGTTACGATAGATAGTGATAAGATTGATTTATTAGTAAAAAATTCTCCAGAATTCAAAAAAGTAGTGTTAGCAGGGGGTGGTTATCCTGGTATTAGTGAAGATGAGGAAACAGTTGCGGTCTCAGCTATATTTGTGGCTAGTAAGTCTGTTGATAAAAAGATAGTAGAAAATTTTCTAACTCTTTTGAATTCAAGACTTAGTAGATTTAAATCCGCAGATCCTGTACTCTATGATATAGAAGATTCTGATTTTACCAGTGGTTTTGTTATTCCAGGATTTAAGACTGACCCTAAACAATAGTTTTTATTAAAATAGCTTAATTTTTATGTTCAAGAATATTATTATTCCAATTGATTTATCTGATAAACAGTCCTTAAGGGCTGTTTTTCCACCAGCTTTGAATTTTGTTAACGCCTTTGGTTCAAAATTACATTTAATTTATATAATGCCAGACTTTGGAATGAAAATGATAGAAGACTATTTACCAAGGCACTGGATGAGTGATCAAAAACAAAAATATACTAAGCAATTTGATGAAATAGTAGATAAATATATTCCTAAAGGAGCAGATGTTGACTATTACATTGGGAGAGGAGCGGTTTATGATGAGGTAATAAAATATTCTGAGAATGAGAATGCTGATTTGATAATTATCTCCGCAGTCAGACCTCAGCTTAGAGATTATATGCTTGGGCCAAATGCTTCAAAGATAGTAAGACATTCTTCTATTTCAGTAATGGTCGTAAGAGATTAGGTTTATTACCATAAAAACTAGAAAAAAATTACTGTTGCTTGCACAAACCGTATTTTTCATTTTACCAGATCTTTATTTCGTGCTTAAAGGGTATCCAAGGGGTTGTTATTAGAATTTATAACCATATCTAATTCCAATATCAGTTAAGCCAGGATTTGGTTTGGCTATATCAGCGCTGGAAATGTGGTCTATCATTAAAGAGATCGAATGTATTTGAGAGAGTTTATACCCAAGTGATAATGACTCTCTAAAAAGTAAATTGGATCCTAGTCCTCTACGTTTTTTGGATATTTTTCTCTCTGCATTATTGAGTGAGATACCAAGAGATACTTCGACCAAGAAGGTATTATCAAAATCAGCTTGCCACGTTACGCCGGTGTAGAGATTGCTTGTATAACCTTTGCTATTAATGCTTGCTCCTATATGAGGATAAGCTCTTAGGTAGTTATCTAGTTTATCAAACAAGTATTCAATGATAATATTTTGTCCTTTCTCGACCCTATGGTTTAGTTTCGTATCAAAATCATGTTGAGTTATCCCAATTTTAAACTCTTGTGCTTGGGCATTAGATATAACAAAAATTAATAGACTTCCTGCATAAGTCAACCTAGTTGGTGATTTTGTTGTTAAAACTTGCCTTCGCTCCTCATGTACATTTGAGTACATTGCGGTGCTCGGCTTTGTTTTTCCTAAAAATCCCTCAACTATTTTTGTCTTATGCAGGAAGTATAATATTGCAGTAAAAAGAGTTGTAAGGTTTTTTTTCATAAGATCATTCCTTTTTATTTAAAGCTATTAAATAGAACTCGCTTGATTCTTTACGACTCGAATCTGGTTTGAAGTGCTTTATGTTTTTAAAATGTTGTTTTACTATGTTCAGTAGGTCGACTTCAGCTCCGCCTCGGAATATTTTGGCTACAAAATGCCCCCCAGGTTTAAGGATTTTTAGTGCAAAATGAAGCGCATTTTCGCATAATGCCATAATTCTAAGATGGTCAGTTTGGCTGTGACCTATGGTATTTGCTGCCATGTCGCTCATCACCACATCAGCGAGATTACCTTCTAGAGCATTTATAATTATTTCTTGGGTATCAGGATCATAAAAATCTTTCTGGAAGGAAATTACTCCTGGAATATTTTCAATTTGAAGTAAATCGATGGCTATAAGTTTATTAGGCGCATTGGTTGAATCAGATTTAATTATTTTTGCTGCAACTTGTGACCACCCTCCAGGGGCGGCTCCAAGATCTACTACATTAAAACCAGCTTTTAAAATATGAAATTTATCATTAATTTCGATAATCTTATAGGCTGCTCTTGATTTATAACCATCAATTTTGGAGCGAGCAACATATTGATCATTTAATTGCCTGGCTAGCCATCTTGTGGAAGAAGTTTTTCTCCTTTTTGCTGTTTTAACTTTGATGAATTTACCTCGATATCCTGTGGATGCTGACATTGTTACCTTTTTTTATCGGCGTACTTATCTAGCACAGAGTTAACAAAGCCTACCTGGCCTTCATCAAGCATGTCACTTGCTATATCGGTATATTCATTAATAATAACGTTGCGCGGGGTTTCTGGAAAATACTTCATCTCGCAAATGGATACACGAAGAGTAGCAAAAAGCAATTTTGGTAGATTGTTTATAGTCCATTCATTGGACAGATGATTTTCAATAATTTGATCTATTTCTTCTAGGTGGTCATGTGTATATTTAACCAATTCCTTTAAGTAGTTAAAACTTGGCTTTAGCTTTAGCAGACTTCTTGAATCAAGTTCATAATCACTCTTTATATCCTTGTCTCGATAAAAATCAATAATCTGCAGCAGCAATGTTTCAATATTAGTATTATGTTTGTCGGTTTCAAATTGGTATAAAGTTTGAATCGCAGCAATGCGTGCGATAGACTTGCTGTTAAGTTGTGAACTGAGCATCTAAATATTGGGATTTAAAGTAATTTGTTGGGTATTCTAGCAAAAAAATAGCTATTGGTAAAGGTAAGTTTCCTTATTAATGCCATTCTTCAATTTAACTAAAATTGTATTATCGTCCACGATAATATTTATTCCTTTAAGTCTGGCATTGTTCGTGCATTTTTCGATTGTATTTTTTCTTGTAGATGGTATAAAAATCTAAATTATTTAGTTAGTGAATAGGTTATGCGTGTGAATCAAGTTTTAAAAATTATACTGTTGATGGTTGTTACTATGTTTTCTATGCAAGTGTTTGCAGCACGAGTAGACAGAGTAAATATCAAAGGTAATCAACGAGTTGAACAATCAACTATTCAAGAATATTTAGGAATTAATGTCGGAGATGAATATTCTGAGCAGGCAAGGAGTGATGCCGTTAAAAACCTCTATTCAACTTCTCTTTTCGAAAATATTAGCATAGAATTTAATAATGGATTATTAGCGGTTAGTGTGGTTGAAACACCATTTGTTAGCAAAGTAGTATTTACAGGAAATAATAAAGTAAAAACAGCTCTTTTAACAAACGAGATATACACAAGCGCAGGTGAGAGCTTAAAGAAAGCTAAGCTTAGAACGGATGTCGAAAAGATTAAAGAAATATATAAGCGTTCTGGTAGGTTCTCTGTACAAGTAAACTCGAAAATCGAATCGCAAGAAAATAATAGAGTTAAAGTTATTTTCGAAATTAATGAAGGTCCAAAAACCGGAGTAAGAAGCTTATATTTTGTTGGAAATCAAAATTATAAAGATTCTGAACTAAAATCTATAATCCTTACCAAGGAAGCTAGGTGGTTTAGATTTTTAGAAAGTAATGATACTTATGATCCTGAAAGAATTGAATATGACAAGCATCTTATAAAACAATTTTATAATTCTGTTGGTTTCGCTGATTTTAGGATTATATCTGTAACAGCAGACTTATTACAAACCAAAGAAGGTTTTATCCTTACTTACTCAATGGAAGAGGGGGCCAAGTATAAATTTGGTAAGACAACTTTGGATAACAAGCTCACAAGTATCAATAATGAAGAAATTTTGAAATTTATTGATAAAAATGAGGGTCAAACTTTCAACCTTAGCGCAGTGCAGAAAACGGCAGAACGTATTACAGATTACCTTGCCGGAAAAGGGTATCCACAAGCGGACGTTCATCCGGAGATAAAGACTAATCCTTCGTCTGGTACGGTTGATGTGGTTATGGTTGTTGATCAAGCTGAAAAAATATTTATCAATAGGATTAACGTTGAAGGTAACTTAAAAACTGAAGATCATGTGATTAGACGACAGCTAAAAATTGCTGAAGGAGATGTTTATAATAGAGGAAAAATTGAAAGAGGGGAAAGAAATATCAGAAACCTAGATTATTTTGGAAAGATGTCTCTTAGTCTTTCGCCTACAGACAAAAGTGATAGGTATGATATTAACATAAATGTTGAAGAAAAATCTACTTCTTCAATAGGCTTGGATATTGGTTATAATACTGCAGGAGGACCATTTGGAAGAGTTTCTTTTCTTGAAAGAAACCTTGTTGGAACAGGTAAGTACTTAAGTGCAGGCGTTCAAGCTGGTAGAAAGAGTATTTATTATTATGCTGGATTAACAGATCCAAATTTTATGGATAGAGATCTTTCCTTGGGAGGAAACGTATTTAGAAGTGAAAATGGTAGTGGAAGTGGATTCACCGATAAGGAACTAAATTATTCATTAAAATCCACTGGTGCTAAATTTTCTTTAGGTTACGACATATCTGATGATTTATCTCATGAAATTGATTATGGAATAAAGCGTGATCAGTTGAAAGCCCCCGGAAGCTCATCTTCAGTATTTATTAGAGAGCAAATGGGTAATTTTGTTACTTCATCATTATCTCACAGTTTAACATATGACAGGACTGATAGCAGAGTGTTGCCTAAAAATGGTTATATAGTAACTGGTACACAAGAATATGCTGGCTTGGGAGGAAATACTAAGTATTTGAAGCATGATCTTGACGGAAAAGTATTTAAATCTTTTATTGAAAATAAATATACTGTAAAAGTTTCTGCTGCCGCGGGTCATATTAAAGGAGTGGGTGGTAAAAAAGTAAGAATTTCAGATAGATTTAATCTGGGAGACTATAGTTTAAGGGGGTTTGCCCAGGGTGGTATTGGTCCTAGAGATATAGTTACTGAGGAAGGTCTGGGAGGACAGAAATATTATACATTATCAACGGAACTTAATTTTCCAGTCGGGTTACCAGAGGAGTTTAATATAACCGGAGCGCTGTTCTGTGATGCGGGATCTTTATGGGATGCGGACTCAAAAACACTCAATGGATTTCATAATGACAAGTCACTTAGGGCTTCCGTTGGTTTCGGTGTTCTTTGGGTAACTAGAATTGCCCCTATAAGATTGGATTGGGGATTCCCAATTAAAAAGAAAAAATACGATGAAAAACAAGTGTTCCATATTAAGTTCTCTACACACTTTTAATCAGATATTGGTTGGTCTTAGATGAAATGTTTGCAATGGATTTTTCTGCTATTAATTATAGTACCTAGTGTTTCTTGGGCACAAGAAAGCAAATTTGTTGCTAAAGCGGCAGTTGTTGATGTTGAGTCAATATTAGAACATTCTCTTGCTATTAAACATGTGAAGAAGTCTATTAACGAAATTAGTGATAAAATACAAAGAGAATTGACTGAAAAAGAAATTAACATTAAGAGCATAGAAGCTGAGTTGATTAAACAGCGGGGAGTCTTAAGCGAAGAGAAGTTTAACTTGAAAGTCTTGGAGTTTAATAAAAAAGTAAGCCAAACTCAAAAGGAAATGCAGAGTAAAAAAAACGCTTTAGAAGAAGCTCACTCTGAGGCGATTGCCCAAGTTCATAAAAGTACCATTGAAGTAATAACCGAGCTGGCAAAACAATATGGCTTTAATATTGTCTTGCCAAGCTCTCAAGTACTGTTTGTTGAAAGCGACATGAACATTACCCTTCAGGTTATAACTAAGCTAAATGAAAGGCTTAGTACAGTTGATGTACAGTATTCTCCTAAATAGATTATAGTACCAGTGTAAGGCCTAGGCTGAAGGCAACGAAGGCTTAGGGGTGTGAATGTATACTTAAATTACTAAAAAGTCTCTTCGTCAGAAGTCTCTTTAGCTGAATTAGCAAGGGATTTTACTATATAAACTACTTAGGAAATCCATAAGAAAATGGTATAATTAGCGTATAAAGCTTATGGATTTTAAATTATGCCTATAGAAAATATTA
>JAIOYD010000059.1 GCA_021741285.1 Rickettsiaceae bacterium
TGACGCTAACCATGAATTTTAAACTTATATCACATAATCTAGAATCTGGATGAGCATCAACGTATTTTTTTAACTCAGCTTTATCTATTTTTGCCTTTCTTCCTAGATTCATCCTAGGATTAACGTGACCTTCTTTTTTATATCTTTGCCACCATCTATTCACCGTCGCTTTATTTAGGTTATATATTTTTGTTGGCGATTGTTGGCTATTCCCTTCCTCTATGAATTTTATTACCCTCTTCCTTAAATCTATACTATATGCTTGCATTTTTTGCTTTATACTATCACATATTCTACGCTATCTCAAGTTGATTTACTATATACTAGGACTCCCTATAGAAACATTTTGTGTTTTGTCTACTGTCTTAAGAGGTGTTTTTGTATTTTCTTTTCCACTCATAGACTCTACTCTTACACTATCTCTGGTAGCAATTTTCCTTTGAACAGCTTGAACTTTACGCTCCGCTTTATATTCATTGATTTCTTTTTTATAGGCATAGCCAAATGTAATTTTATTGACAAAATTTTTAAAAGCACTGGGCTTAGGTACTGTAATTTCCGTTTTTTTTGTTTCTCTATAAATAGGTTTTTTGTGAAATTTTTCCTGATTTATTCCTCTTACAAACTCTCCCGATGACTTACCTGGTATTGCTTCTGCAAGTTCAATGCTAAAATCTTTCGCATTTAATTTTGTAATGGAAGAAATATCCTCCATTTTAAGACTAGCATGAATTCCGTTATATT
Organism: Rickettsiaceae bacterium; assembly: GCA_021741285.1. Classification (GTDB taxonomy): domain Bacteria; phylum Pseudomonadota; class Alphaproteobacteria; order Rickettsiales; family Rickettsiaceae; genus Megaera_A. Next base: position 745 of record JAIOYD010000059.1, read on the forward strand.
TTTTAGGCACTACTGTTCCATCATATTCTGGCTCACCTGTAGCTTTCTTTTTCATGGCTAAATAATCAAATTTCGAAGCGCCAGTGGGGCTTATTGGATCAGATGCTCCAATTTTAGAGTGTTTACTAGAATAAGGAGCCGCACCCTCCATACCAATCATTATCGAACCTGGAGTATCCTTAGTCGCGGGCGTATAGTGTATGTACAAATGACCATGATCTCCGTCTGGTTTATTCACTCGATTACCTGCGCTATCAAGACCACCAAATTCAGCGTCAACTGCAAGATCCACGCCCCAGTGTTTTGTCTTTTTACCTAAAATTTTATTTTTTAAAAAATCCTTTAATCCAATAGTGAATCCCTTTTTTTCAATTACTTTACCACTGCCAGTTACTGCCACATCATGAGTTGCAGCCGCTCTATTATAAACATATTTTGGTTCTTTCTCACTCATCGCTTTATTAGGATCCTGCGATCTCGATCTACCATCCTTACTTGTGTCCCCAGAAGTAAGCCAGTTAATAAGATCATCATTGCTACCTGGCGGGATTTGGATCATCGTTCTTGAGCCATGACTTAAATAAGAAGATACAGGAAGGTTATTTTCCGAAGCGCTAACTTCTCTTCCATCCCCTGAAGTTACAGTCATCCCAGATGAGCCCATCATCATCAAAGCTCTTTTATAAACAGCGACAGATTCTACTTCTTGCTTTAATTGGTCTGCTCTGACTCCAAATTTACCTCCACTGGCTTTTGCATTTCCAAGGACGCCCTCTGCTCTTTCCGCTCGTCCTATCAATACCGCTGACTTGTTCTTGTCCTGCTCTATTTCTTCTGCAAAGGATTTTGGTTCCAGCTCTTTTACGAGTGTATCAATGGATTTTTTAGTGAACCGGTCTTCTTTTGTAGAAGTTTTTTCCTTATAATTAGGATCTTTTTTTCCGAACATAAATCTTTAACCCATAATATGATTAGTTTAATCATCATAAAAAAGACTAACAAAGTCTAAATATTTAAAGAAATCTTAGGAAAAAGGTTGTATTTAGAGTGACAAATTAAACCCACGACAGTCAACTTGGGGCAATAAATTGGCTAAATTTTATACCAAATTTTTCAGTTGCTTTAGATACATGATTGGCTGCAATCCACTGAATTTTTGTTTAGAAGAACAATACATTGAGGTAAAGCCCAATTTAGTAGCTTCTTTTATGCGCGCTTCAGTTTGCGGTACTTTTCGTACTTCACCCGAAAGCCCTACCTCACCAAAAAAAATACTTCCTTGAGGTAATGGCTTATTACCAGCTGCAGAAATTAACGCAGCTGCAACCGCTAAATCAGCAGCTGGCTCAGTTATACGCAATCCTCCAGCTACACTTAAATATACCTCATGCGAACTTAAGTTTAAACCAAACCTTACTCCCAAAACTGCTATAATCATGGATAATCGATTATTGTCCCAACCAACAACTGACCTACGCGGCGTTGCCATATTGGTTGGGGCTATCAAAGCTTGAATTTCTATCAGCAAAGGCCTTGATCCTTCAATACCCGCGAATACTGCACTACCACTCACATTATTCTCTCTTTCCATTAAAAATAATTCAGAAGGGTTAGAAATTTCTACAAGACCATGAGAACTCATCTCAAAAACCCCAATTTCATTAACACCCCCAAATCGATTTTTAATCGAACGCAATATACGAAAATGATTATTGTGATCACCTTCAAAATAGAGCACCGTATCAACCATATGCTCTAGAATCTTTGGACCAGCAATTTGTCCATCCTTGTTGACATGACAAGCCAAAAGTAAAGTAATATTATTTTGTTTTGCATAGTTAATAAGCTGATGAGCGCAGGCCCTTATTTGGGAAACAGTACCGGGGGCAGATGAAAACTCGGTAGAAGCAACAGTCTGAATAGAATCAATAATCACAACATTTAACTGCTTTTTATTTTGATCTATTGTTGAGATAATATCCTCAACATTCGTAGCTGCTAATAAACCAGTATCGTTATCATTAACACCAAGCCTTTGAGCACGTAATTTTATCTGATTAGTTGATTCTTCACCAGTAATATACAAGCATCCTATATTTGAGTTAGCAAGGCTTGTGCAAAGCTGCAGAAGTAAAGTAGATTTTCCAATACCAGGATCGCCTCCAATTAATATTGTACTACCAGCTACTAGCCCTCCACCTAGAACACGATTCAATTCCTCAATCGGAGTTTTGGTTCTGATTGTAGATTCAATTTTACCATTAAGCTTATGTATTTCTTGTACGCTACCAGCTTTAGGTACCATAATCTTACTAGCAGAAGTAGATTCTTCTATAATAGTACCCCACTCAAGACATTCTAGGCATTGCCCCACCCATTTGCTGCTTACACTTCCGCAACTAGTGCAAGAATAAGTACTCTTATTTTTGGTCATATTTGAGAACTAATAATTTGTTGTTACCATACACTTTTTCTTTCACAAGAGATACCTCATCAATAAGCTCAATATTTTCACGCTTATTCATCTCCACAGCAATTATAGCGCCATTTGTAAGCCAATCATTTTTAACTAAACAAATCAATGATTTAATAATAAATTTGTTATGATATGGCGGATCCATAAAGACAAGATTGTATTTTCTTGGTGGCTTCGACAAAAATGTAGCATCAGTAACTAGCACACTAATATTATCAAGCTCTCCTATTTTTCTGGCAAAATCAAGTGCCAAGTCAAGATGTTCTCGGCAATTATCCACCAAAGTGATACTACTAGCACCACGTGATAATGCTTCAAAGGATAAAGACCCTGTTCCAGCAAATAGATCAAGCACCTGCGCACCATGGATTAAACGAACATCAGCAAATTCTCCTGAAGATAGGATGCTGAATAATGCCTCACGAAACTTAGCTGTCGATGGTCGATAATCAGAATTTTTAAGCGTTGGTATGACTCTATTTTTATGTTTACCGGCAATAATTCTCATTTATTTTTACCTCTCTAAATTCACCAGGCTTTAAATTTCCAAGCGAATAACTGCCAAAATTTGTTCTAATTAACCTACTGACTTCAAAACCGAAATGCTCAAAAATCTTACGAATTTCACGATTCTTACCTTCCGTAAGAATAACCTCGTACCAAGAATTAGCTGCCACTTTATTGATTAGTTTTATCGATTTCGGATGATATTTTATTCCATCTATCACCATTGCTTGATTCTTAAAATCAAGCTCTTTTGCCCGGCCAAATACACGGGCTTTATATATTCTTTCAATTTTATTAGCCGGCGACTCATAATATCTTGATAAATCACCAGAATTAGTCAGCAGCAGCAAGCCTTCACTATTGATATCCAGCCTGCCTACCGATACAACTCTTGGTAACTTTCCTTGCAAAGTCTCGAAAATTGTTGTTCTGCCCTGAGGGTCCATGTGGGTAGTAATTAGTCCTACAGGTTTATAATAGATCCAAAGCCTGGGGTTAGGGGCGTGACTTAGTGTCTTGCCATTTACGACAATTACATTACTCTCTGTTATGTTAACGGCCGGGCTATTGATTATGTTACCATCAATAGAAACAACTCCCTGCTCAATGAGTTTTTCGGCCTCTCTTCTCGAACATATTCCATTATTAGCAATAAACTTGGCAATTCTCATAGAGTCTACTACTAAATAACAATATTAACTATCTTACGAGGAACGATAATTATCTTTTTAACCTCAGCTTTTTCAATGTGTTTGATAACATTCGGTAGAGACTGAGCCACCTTCTTTATCTGTTCATCGGAATCCGAGGTCAAAAATTCGTGAGTAGCTCTAAGTTTTCCATTAACTTGAATTGCTATCATAAAACTATTAGTTGTTAATTTAGTCTCGTCCGGTTGAGGCCAATTAGTTTTATATAATGGTACTGTATTACCGAGTTGTTGCCATAATTCTTCTGTAATATGAGGTATAAATGGATTTAATAACTGAACAATCGCTTTGGTCCCTTCTATGATTGAATTTGTATCTGAATTCGCTAGTACCAACTCTTCATTTACCAGATTAAATAATTCTCTAATTCGTGCAATAGCTTTGTTCAAATGATAATGCATTATGTCTTCGGAAACATTTTTTATAGTTGCATGAATCTGCGCCTGTAGCCTACTATTAACAACCGAAGTTGCTTTCAATTCTGCTAATTTTTCTACTAACGTAACTAGTCTGGTAATAAATTTCTTGCAACCATCTAGCCCTGCCGCCGACCACTCTAAATCTTTTTCTGCTGGACTATCGGACAAAACAAATAATCTTATGCTATCAGCTCCATGAGAGCTAAGCATGCTCTCAAGGTCAATGGTATTAAGCTTTGACTTACTCATTTTTTCTATCTTACCTTTAAAAACCTCTTCGTTAGTTTTTATGTGGTAAAATTTACTATTTTTTTCAACTACTTCCTCCGGATACAACCATTGTCCATTTTTATCTCTATATGTAACATGAAGCACCATACCCTGAGTAAGTAAGCGCTTAAATGGTTCACGTACATTTAAGTAGCCCACATCAGCCATTGCTTTAGTAAAAAAACGAGCATATAGCAAATGCAAAATCGCATGCTCAATACCACCAATATATTGATCAACTGGAAGCCAATACTCACAAGCTTCTTTGTCAGCCATTTCGCTTGCATTATTGTTACAAAATCTTGCAAAGTACCAGGATGACTCAAAAAATGTATCGAATGTATCAGTCTCTCTAAAGGCTTTCGAGGAACATTTCGGGCAATCAACATGCTTCCAACTTGGATGTCTGTCCAAAGGATTACCAGGCACATCAAAACTAACATCTTTGGGAAGTTCTACAGGCAAATCTTTAGATGGAACTGGAACAGTTCCACATGAGTGGCAGTAAATAACAGGAATCGGACAACCCCAATAGCGCTGGCGCGACACTCCCCAATCACGCAAGCGATAATTTACCTCTCTCCTGCCTATGCCAAGTTCCTCAAATTTATCAATAGTATTTGCTCTGGCTTGGGTAACAGTTAGTCCATCCAAGAAAGCTGAGTTAATCATTATATCGTCATTTAAGTATATGTAAGCCTCTTTCTCTAGATTAATTTCCTGCCTGTTACTACTAGTAACTACTTGCAACAGATCAAGCCCCTTAGTATTTTGAACCAATTCAAAATCTCGCTGATCATGAGCTGGGCACCCATACACAGCTCCCGTACCATAATCCATTAACACGAAATTTGCTATTACTACAGGGAGCTTTAAATTTTTATCAAACGGGTGGATTGCTTCAAGCCCAGTAAAGACACATTCTTTAGCTGCTTTTTCGATATCTGATTCAGAAGTCGAAGTATGCGCGCATTTAGCAATAAACTCCTCTATCTTGTTGTTTTTTACTATTTTTGTAATGATAGGATGATTATATGCCAGAGCAACAAATGTAGCCCCAAATATTACTTCTGGTTTTGTAGAATATACCTCTATCTTTTCCTCATAGCCAACAATATCAAAATGAAACCTAGCACCTTCTGATTTCCCAATCCAATTTCTTTGCATTGTCCGCACATTGTCAGGCCAGTATTCTAAAGCATCAATATCATTTAGTAATTCTTCAGCATAATCAGTAATCTTTAAAAACCACTGCTTCAAATATTTTTTTTCAACTAATGCTCCAGATCTCCAACCTCTGCCATCTATTACCTGCTCATTAGCAAGCACAGTGTTATCAACAGGATCCCAGTTTACCGAAGATTCTTTTTGATACGCTAATCCCTTATTGTATAAATCAATAAAAAATTGCTGTTCATGTTTATAGTAGTCTGGAGAACAGCTTGCAAGTTCTCTATCCCAATCATATGAAATACCTACAGTTTTAAGCTGAGTGCGCATCGCGTCTATATTTGCATATGTCCAGTCACCAGGGTGAGATTTATTACTTATAGCAGCATTCTCAGCTGGCAAACCAAAAGCATCCCAACCCATTGGATGAAGAACATTATAACCAAGGGAACGAAAGTATCTGGAAATGACATCTCCAATAGAATAATTCCTTAAATGTCCGACATGAAACTTTCCAGATGGATATGGAAACATTTCAAGAACATAATATTTTTGCTTTGCTTTATTGGTTGAAGCAACAAAGGCTTTATCCTCATGCCAAAATTGTTGCCATTTTTTCTCGATCTTTAAGGAGTTCATAGATAATTACCTAGCAGATTGTAAATATAAATCTCTAGCTTTTCGAATAATTTTATCTTCCAAAATTTTTGCAATCGGAGAAGATTGGTGATCTTCAGACCATTTTCCTTTCACTTTTTTACGCTCAAAAGCCATCACTTCAAGCCCTTCTGGGGTAATAAGATCATCTTTGATATATACTGTTACCTTAAATTGAGTATTTTTTTGATCTTTTGGACTATACCATTCAGTAACAATAGTGCCTACTTTGCTGTCTGCAGAAACCAACGGAGCAAATTTTAACACCTCTATAGAAGCTTGGAATAAATATTTATTTACGTTGCCGATTTTAACTTTAGTTGCACTACTTCTCTCTTTTCCTGGCCTAAAAACTACTCCTTCTCCGCCAAGAAGAGATCCCATCTCCTCCATTTCTCTTTCTATTTGAGTTTGGGGATAATCAGACGCAAACGATTGTATTGTAAATACAACTATAATACTAAATAGGATAACTCTCATAGTAATAAACATAAATTTATTGTGCATCATAAAGAATCTATAAAAAATAAACGTTTCTTGAAATATTTACAACCTATAATTCTCGAAGACCTAAACATAGTTCAAATAACTTATCTTTAAAAGGCTTTTTGGTAAGTGGCAAACGTTCAATTTGAAGCTTAATTAAATCTCTATCAGTTGTTGGTAACGTCTCACAAATTCTAATTAAATCATGGTCAGAAAGGCAGTACCCTCTAGGTAAATCTACCGTTTGAGCACATTCTTCTCTCAGCATCAAAAAATGTGAAAAAATTTCCTTAAAAAGCTTAGGTCTATCTTGAAGCCCGAGTTTCTTTATAAATTTCTCGGGATTTATTTGATAGGTATCAGGGTTCAATAGTTTTTGGCTTCTTGCTTTATACGTTTCCCATAAATTTCTGCTGGCAATAGTATTGGACAACTCCCTGTGCAAAGGAATCAAATATTCTACATCTCTAATAGCATATTCCGTCAACTCTTCTAAAAGTGGCCTTTCAAGCCAGTTTGCTTTCTGCATTGTTTTGTCTAAGTTAATATTAAGCATAGCCTTACACAGCCTGCCATAACCCATAACTTCATCAAAACCAATCACACCAGCTGCTATTTGAGTATCAAATACATTGATAGGTAACTTACCAAATAAATGGAGGAAAATATCAAAATCTTGATCAGGAGCATGAAAAACTTTGCATATTTTTCCATTTAACAACAAACCTTTCAAGGGAGTAATATTTTGTATTGCCAGGGCATCAATTA
>JAIOYD010000060.1 GCA_021741285.1 Rickettsiaceae bacterium
TTCAAAATGTCCATTACTTCCACCAATAGTAACAGCCATATGATTACCAATCACCTGTGCTGCTACCATAGTCATGGCTTCGCACTGTGTTGGGTTAACTTTTCCAGGCATAATTGATGAGCCAGGCTCATTTTCCGGTAGTTTTAATTCTCCAAAGCCACATCTTGGCCCCGAACCAAGCAAACGTATGTCATTTGCAATCTTCATCATACTAACAGCCACAGTATTCAATGTACCAGAAAACTCAACTAAGGCATCGTGGCAAGCAAGTGCTTCGAATTTATTTGATGCAGTTTTAAAAGCACAGCCAGTAAAATTTGAAACTTCTTGGGCGAATTTTTCTGCAAAACCAGCTTTGCAATTAATACCTGTTCCAACAGCCGTCCCACCTTGGGCTAAATAATGAACTCTTGCTAATGATTGCTCAACTCTTTCAAGACCCAACTGAATCTGACAAGCATAACCAGAAAATTCTTGTCCCAGCGTTATAGGCGTTGCGTCTTGCAAATGAGTTCTGCCTATTTTTACAATGGATTTCCATTGTTTTGCCTTAGTATCTAGGCTCTTATATAATTTTTTTAATGCTGGAATTAGTTTTCCATTGGTACTAAGCACTGTTGCTATATGCATCGCCGTGGGAAATGAATCGTTCGATGACTGCCCCATATTAACATGATCGTTAGGATGAATTGGAGATTTACCACCTTTTTTGCTAGTTAAGCTTTCATTCGCAATGCCAGCAATTACTTCATTAACATTCATGTTCGATTGAGTCCCAGAACCGGTCTGCCAAACAACCAGAGGAAAGTTGTCACCCAACTCTCCACCAAGTATTCGATCTGCTGACTCTACAATCACCTTGGCTAGATCTTTATCAAGAACTCCTAAACTGCCATGAACTATTGCTGCCGATCTCTTTATAATAACCAAAGCTTCTATAACTTCTTGCGGCATTTTCTGACCAGCGATTTTAAAATTATTAATAGAACGTTGAGTTTGAGCTCCCCAATAATATTGGTTTTCTACTTTAACTTCACCCATGGAATCAGTTTCAATCCGATAGTCACTCATAAGACCCTCTAACCTTTTATAACAAAATACTCTATAAATTCTGCATTTTCACTTATCGCCAACTTATACCCATGTTCACTACATATATTACTTGCATAATGTTCACGACAATTGGTTATGGTAAGCGGCTCAGTTATATTACCATCTAAAACAGCAAAAGATCCATGTTTCAAATGAAATTTTCTTCCGTGGCTCTGAACTTTAAATAATGTATCGTCTTCTTCGTTAATATATAGGTCAATTTCACCTTCAAGCCCGATATTTTCTGATGCAATAGAAACTAAACTATATGCTAGTTTAGCCATATGAGCATCAACTGATAATAAATCACCCATTATGTGTGCATTAAAATTGATTTTAGTATCTTCAAAGAATTTCCTCAAGATGTCTACCATTTCAACTATATTTAGCTTAGACTCATTTTCGACTAATCCATAGGTGCTGCGAAAAAATTTAATACGTTTGACTAAATTTTTTGATTCTTCTAGTACCAAGTTTTTGGCCTGCTTTCTGATAATTTTATTATCACTATCAAGTAAACTGAGACAGTTATCAATCGTACCAATTGAACCTGCTAAATCATGACAAATCTTTGAACCTAAGGTCTGGATAAGTTTTAAAGTATTGGACATGTTTACCCTATATATTTCTAAATATGTATCTGTTTCCCGTATGCTTGTAGGACAGATTCATGCATCATCTCTGACAAAGTTGGATGCGGGAAAATCGTGTTCATCAAATCAATTTCTGTTCCTTCCATTTCTTTTGCAACTACATATCCACCTATAAGCTCAGTTACATCGGCCCCAATCATATGAGCTCCCAGTAATTCACCGGTTTTAGCATCAAAGATAGTTTTTATTAAACCATCACTATCTCCTAGAATCAATGCTTTTCCATTAGCATAAAATGGAAATCTTCCTATTTTTGTTTGATAACCAGCTGCTTTAGCAGCTTCTTCGCTCAGCCCAACACTTGCTATTTGTGGAGTTGAATATGTACAGCCAGGTATATTTGTTTTTGTAATAGCATGCGGGTTTTTACCGGCAATAAATTCTGCTGTAATAATCCCTTCGTGACTAGCTTTATGAGCGAGCCATGGCGCTCCAGCCACATCCCCTATTGCAAATACTCCACTCTCTGCTGTTTGCATCATGCTATTTGTAACTATGTGCCCTTTCTCAACAATAACTTTTGTCTTTTCTAAACCTATATCTTCAATATTGCCAACAATTCCAACGGCCATTAACAATACTTCTGACTCTAGGGATTCCTTCTTGCCGTTATAATCGAAAGTTACACTCACTCCTTTACCCGAAGATTTTTGCGCTTCTAACTTGACTCCAGTCTTAAATTTTATCCCTCGGGATTCAAAGGCTTTTTTTGCCATAACAGAGATCTCAGCATCTTCAACAGGTAATATTCTATCCGCAGCTTCAAGAACTATAACCTCGGATCCGAGAGCATTATAAAAGCTAGCAAACTCTATCCCAATAGCACCAGAACCAACTATTATCATGGATTTAGGCACACTATCTGGTACTAGAGCTTGACGATACGTCCAAATATTTTTGCCATTAGCTTCAAAACCAGGAAGGCTTCTTGCCCTTGCACCAGTTGCAATAATTATATTCTTGGCGCTGATTTTATCCTTACCGTTGATTGAGATTTGCCCAGCTCCTTCAAGCTTTGCAGATCCTTCTATTACAGTTACTTTATTCTTTTTAAGTAAGGCTTTTATCCCGCCAACAAGCTTTGTTGAAATATCACGAGAACGATCAACTATCTGTTTTATATCAAATTCAATATTACTAGCTGAAATTCCAAATTCCTGGGAATGCTTCATTTTTTGATATAATTCAGCTGATTTTAGTAAAGCTTTAGTTGGAATACACCCCCAATTAAGACAGATTCCGCCTAAATGTTCCTTCTCAATTAAAGCAGTTTTTTTACCTAATTGCGAGGCTCTAATCGCCGCAACATAACCGCCAGGCCCGCCACCAATCACAACAACGTCAAAATTTTCCATAAATAAACTTAATTTAAATAAACATTAATATAGGAGATTCAATATATTTCTTAAACGCAGCTAAAAATTGTGCACCAACCGCTCCGTCTACAACTCTATGATCACAAGATAAGCTCACATCCATCACCGTCCCTATCTCTATCCTGTTTTCAACTACCACTGCTCTTTTACTACTCATACCAACCGCTAAGATGCATCCTTGAGGAGGATTAACAATTGCATTAAAGCTCTTGATTCCATACATACCCAAATTGGATATACTAAAGCCACCGCCTTGAAACTCTTCGGGTTTTAAACTATTCTCACGAGCTCTCTTAGCTAGATCCTTCATCTCGGTAGAAATTTTAATTATATCTTTCTGATCCGCATTTCGAATAAGAGGAGTAATCAAACCCCCATCAATTGCTACAGCAATTGAAATATCTACATTATTATAAATCTTGATTGCTTCATCACTCCAACTTGCGTTTGCAGCAGGCACATCTTTTAAAGCCTTAGCAGCTGCTAAAATGACAAAATCATTTACTGATAGTTTTTTATTTTTATCCTCCCCAAGTGTATTGTTTACCTGCACTCTAGCTTCTAGAAGTGCATCCATCATACAATCGATTGATAGGTAAAAGTGGGGAACAGTAAGTTTAGACTCAAGCAAACGTTTTGCAATGATCTTGCGCATATTATTATTAGGTAACAAACAAAATTCCTCAGCATGCCTGAAAACTTTACCTTTGACCTGACCTGACGAGACGATATCTGCTTTGACGATTCTACCGTGAGGCCCACTTCCTCTAATATTTGCTAGACTTACACCATCTATAGCTGCAACTCGCCGTGCCAAAGGAGATGCAAAAACTCTACCTGAGCTTGTAGCTAAGGGAGTCTGCATTGGTTGAGAATTATGTGTGTTATTTAATACTGCGGGTAGTAGCTGCTTTTTATCGGAGTTATCCTCCGCGGCCACAGAGTTAGCAGACGCTTCTTTTGCAATAAATTCTGCCAGAACAGACTCATTTTCATTATCTTCAATTAAAATTGCAATCAAAGTATTTACAGGAACCTCTTGTGCTCCTTGAGGGATTAATATTTTTGCCAGAATTCCTTCGTCAACCGCTTCCACTTCCATCGTAGCTTTATCAGTCTCTATTTCTGCAATTACTTCACCAGCTTTAATGGTATCACCCTCCTTTTTTAGCCATTTCGCAAGATTGCCATGTTCCATAGTGGGTGAAAGCGCGGGCATTAAGATTTTTGTTGGCATTATTATCCTTCATTTTTTAATTATCTCTATAACAAGCTCTTTTAGATGCTTCTACTATTTCCATAGTATTAGGCAAGGACAATTTTTCAAGGTTTACTGCATATGGAAGCGGTACTTCTTTGCCAGAAACTATCTCAACCGGCGCATCTAAATGATCAAAGATTTCTCTCATTATTATTGAACTAATAGTAGCTCCAATACCTGCAAAGAACCACCCCTCTTCAACACATACTAGACGATTAGTTTTTATTACAGACTCTATAATCGCCTTTTCATCAAGCGGTCTTATTGTTCGCAAGTCAATCACCTCGGCACTAATGCCGCTTTGGGCAAGTATCTGGGCTGCTTCAAGAGCCAACCCTACCTGCAAGGAAAAAGCAACAATTGTTACATCAGTTCCTTCTCGCAAAACCTTAGCTTTACCAATTGCAATTGGCTCAATAATATCTGGAACTTCAAAGCTCTGACCATACATTATCTCATTTTCTAAGAAAATCACCGGATTATCATCTCGAATTGCGCTAATAAGCAACGCTTTACTATCTTCAGCACTGTAAGGAGCAATAACTTTTAAACCAGGAATATGTGCATATAATGCTGCATAATTCTGGCTGTGCTGTGCCCCCACTCTTGCGGCAGCTCCATTAGGCCCTCGGAATACTATAGGGCACCCAAGCTGCCCGCCAGACATATAGTTTGTTTTCGCTGCTGAATTTACAATTTGATCGAATGCTTGCATAGAAAAGTTAAAGGTCATGAATTCAACAATGGGGCGAAGCCCCCCAAATGCGGCTCCAATCGCGAGCCCAGTAAATCCGTGCTCTGTAATTGGAGTATCTATAACCCTATTTGGTCCGAACTCTTCTAACAAACCTTGTGTTATTTTATAGGCCCCCTGATACTCTGCCACTTCTTCGCCCATAACAAAAACCCTTTTATCTCTGTGCATTTCTTCTCTCATGGCTTGCCCTAGGGCCTCTCTAACTGTTATCTCTGCCATAATCCCCTTACTTAAAAATATCTGTAAAAAGCTCCTCTTCGCTTGGAAGAGCTTCCGTTGTTGCAAATTCAGCTACTTCAGCTATTATTTTTTTTACCCTATTTTCAATTTCCTTCAACTGATCTTCGCTTGCATATGTGTTATCTGTAATTATCTGCCTAACCGCGGCTACTGGATCATAAGTCTTTTTTTCTTCTACCTCATCTTTCGTCCTATATTTTGCAGGATCCGACATTGAGTGCCCACGATAACGATAAGTTTTAGCCTCAATAATTACAGGACCATTTCCACCACGGACATATTCTACAGCTTGCATAGTTGCATTATAAATAGAATCAATATCCATACCATCTGCTTGGAAGCCTGGTATACCAAAAGACTCTCCTTTCCTATGCAAACTTGTCATAGCAGTTGATCTTGCAACAGATGTGCCCATTGAGTACTCATTATTCTCTATAACATAGATTACAGGTAACTTCCAAAGTGCAGCCATATTAAAGGCTTCATACACTTGCCCTTGATTTACAGCTCCATCTCCAAGAAAAGTAAAGCACAATTTATTCGTATTATTATATTTCTCAGCGAAAGCCAAGCCAGTTCCGATAGGTACCTGCGCTCCTACAATTCCATGACCACCATAGAACTTTCCTTCACTATTAAACATATGCATTGAGCCTCCTTTGCCTTTTGAACATCCAGAAGCTCTACCGGTAAGTTCAGCCATAACGTATTTTGGGTCAATCCCAGAAGCAATTATATGACCGTGATCTCTATAACTGGTTATAGTACTATCATCCTTATCTTTTGCTAGATCAATACCAGCAATCACTGCTTCTTGACCAATATAGAGATGGCAAAAGCCTCCTATTAAGCCCATACCATAAAGCTGTCCACATTTTTCTTCAAAACGCCTTATCAATAACATTTTCTCGTATGAGTCAACGTATTGCTTAAGAGTTAGCTTATATTTTCCTAATTCAAACATACCGATCAATTTTAAAAATAAATTGTGACCATAATACGGGGTTTTCGCCTTGTCAACAAGCTCTTATTAATCTTAACTGACTTAGTAGTATAAATTTTTTCATAGCAATGCCCAATTCTTAACATAAAAAATCAGAATATATTTTAGAAATAAACTACATTTACTACAGTTTTCCTTGCAAATTATGTCAAATAACATTATAGTGGTGTTGTTAAGAGCCTGTTAAATAATCTTTAGTTATTAATTATATGTCTAAAAATAAACCTCAACAAAAATTAGTGTCCTTTACTGATAATCAAGTTGAATTAGATAAAATTTCCGAAGATATCAAAAATGGTTGGTCAGTAATTAGTTTAGTAAAAAACGGAAGTTATTACGTAGGGATTATGGAACTTAATTCAAATTTCAACGAAACAAAGCAAACCATGTTTATCCCGCCTAGAAAGAGAATCAAAATCTCTAAATACTAAATTCACCTGGGTGCCATAAAATTTTGTATCCCTTGCCTACTTATCTGTAATTATCATACTTTTTAGTTACTATCCCTAATTATAGCATTACTTACCTGCCACGCTCAGTATTATTAGCTTTTGGAGGGATAATTCTAGCGCTTGTTTTTAGATTAGCTTCGAGGGTTTGTTTAAGTTTAGGGTGCTGAGAAATAATTTCCTTGACCGAATGATTTCTGTGGCCAACAAGACTGCCAACAACATCTGATACTTTATCTTTAAATCTTTCCCAGGACTGACTCCAGCTCATATTTTTTCCAACATCTGAAGCGCATTGCCTAACCAATTTTGCTGCATTTTTTTCTAATGCCACTACTTCATTCTTATTTTTACAAATAGGAGTAAGAATCGAAACAACTGCTTCTTGCATTTTGCCTACCATTGCATCATTTAAATTGGTTGACTTCTGTTCTTTTAAAAATCCATCTAAATGTTCCATGGCAAACTGTTTTCTAAGCTCTGGATCTTTTTCTGCTCTACAATAAAGTTCTATCGCTCTTTGATGAGATTTTGGATCTTGAGAATGAACTGATAGATTCTTGTCTTCTTCTAATTGTAATATAATGGCTTCAGCTCTAACCAAAGGATCTTCTATTTTCCCTATACTCGAAAATATTTCATTTGTTTTATACACCTTAACTAGTTGATCACGCTCCTCCTTCTTATCAACTAAATGTGCTAACAAACCTTCCGCTCTCTCAGCATTTGGAGTACCATTAACCATAGCATATAAATTTGCTTCAATACCAAGCGATTTAATTTTTTCAGCTAGCCTTAATTGATCTGGAACCTTCTCTACTTTTAAACCTTCCGGTAAATTAAAAGCAATATCAGGGGCAAGGTTGGTCAATTGAATTTCAATTTTTGGCTCCGAAGTAGCACAACCTGGTATAAATGTATCAGCCTTCATAGCTGTTATATCTACCGTCGTTGCCCCTTCTACATAATCAACTTTTTTAGGATCTTCTGGATCAGTCATATCCATTAGCTTAGTAATCACCCGGTTGTGCACCTTTACTCCATCAGAAGCATCAATAAAAATTTGTGTCCGATTTGCGGAGTCAGAAGGGAATACCCTTCTCCCATCATCGCCACGCATCGATGCAATACCAGAAAGCCAGCCGCTTTCAAAAGACCCTTGCTGCCAAGACGTCAGAATAAACTCTCGTTGTTCGCCAGTCAAACCAAGCTTTTCAGAACTTCTTGTATCTTAGAAATAGCCTTTAGTAAAAAAATAAAGGATACTTAAGGGCACTTAAGTAGAAGGCTAAATATGCCGCTGGACTTCTTAGGATACATAATCCTGCAGATGAGATAAGCAATTAGCCTTCCATACTC
>JAIOYD010000061.1 GCA_021741285.1 Rickettsiaceae bacterium
GTTGATTGCGTGTTGATAATGAGCAATGACGATCATTCTCGAGTGAGAGCAGAAAGGCTTTTATACGATCTGAGCTAATGTCATCTATAAGTAATTTATCAATGGTCTTTTTAGACCTACTAGCCATACATGGTAATAGTAGCTTGAATGTATCGCGGTAGCTTTGCTGAGTGTTTTTTGATAAGTTTCTGGTGCTGATTAAGTACTCTGACAAAAATCGTTTTATCCATATGCTTAAATAATTTGTATCTTTCATTGTTTTTCTCCTATTGTATATGCTTCAAAGCGTATATTATCCTCCTGCAACATATCATCCGTCATTGTCAAATAAACCGTCGTATCAGCAAGGCGTCTGTGACCAAGATAGGTTGATAATATTGGAAGAAGTTGTTGCACGTCCTTCTTCTCCCGATACCAACTTGTTAGTCTATGTACAGCAAAGCTGTGACGAAGATCATGTATTCTTGGTTGATATCTGCTAGTATCGTCTCTTTTAATCTTAGCCTTAGCTCTTATTCTTTGGAAAATATATTGCATTGTATTTATAATGACATTCTCCTCGCAGCAAGCTGCGAGGTATCAAAAGAGCTTCAACTGCCCTGAATGTATTTGTTTATAGTTTTTTATTCCTTGATTTTTAACATAATTTCTCAGTTTATTTTCGTCACCATGTTTGCCCACGGTACTTATGAAATAGCCTTTTGTCCAAAACTCACTGCCCCACAATTTTTTCTTTAAATACGGAAATTTTAAGAAAATTTCTCTAGCCGTTATGCTCTTTATAATTTGCACCACTTTGCTTGGCCTATACATCGGTACCGATTGTACTAAAAAATGTACGTGATCTTCATCAACTCCTATCTCTAAAAAATTTACCTCATATCTTTGTTGTATTTCTAGACATATCACTTTTAACCATTCCTCAACCTCCTCGTCCTCAAATATTTTCTTTCTAAATTTTGCAGGAGCGACTATGTGATATACTAAAACCGATACGTTATGACTTTTATGAATATACTGACTTTCTACCATCTAGAAATTATAAGACTTTTCTAGAACGAAGCAAGCTTCGGGGAATTAAACCCGAGAGAGATTAAATTCCTGAGCATTTTTCCCTATAAACAAAGGACTTTCTGGTGATTGTGGCTGCCTTTGATCTATCCTCCATTCTAAATATTTAGCAAGGGCATCCTTAATTTGTATACTAAACGGTACTAAGCGGGACTTATAAAATTTTGATTGCTCTATTGTGATTACTGCATTCTCCATATCTATGTCTTGCAGAGTGACAGACAGTGTTTCATGGATCCTTAAGCCAAGAGCATAGGTCAAAATAAGTGCAGTCTGTACTGTGCATGCATGAATGCAGCTCTTATTTTTTTGATATGTTAGGGATGTATCAAAAAGTAGTTTTAGTTCGCTTTGTGAGTAAATATATGGAACAAAGCTCTGCGGTCTTTTTGGGAGTATTGATGGAAGTGGCACTTTGGTAACGTAATTGCGCGCTAGTGCATACTGATAGAATCCGAAGAGTGCCGAATGCTTGGCAAACCAGCTAGATGTTACAGTTTGTGCGTCCCCGTAAAGAAAGCTGTTTATTCGCGCTAAAGAGATAGATTGGATATCTGTGTCTGATCCGAAAGCTTTACAAAATACTTTTAAGTAGTAGGCGTTGGTCTTAACTTTCTCACCTAAAGATTGCCTATAGTGGATATATTGAGTTACAAGTTGGTTTAGCATCATAATAGACCTCCCATATCAAATTCAGCAACTTTGCGTAAACTCATAAGATCAACTTTTGCATAGATTCTTGTGGTATCTAGAGTAAGATGCCCCAAATGATTACTTATTTCTTTCAGTGATATCCCTTCATTAATTAAATGAGTGGCACATGCATGACGAAGTGCATGTGGTCCGTAATGTTTTATTGTAATATTCAGCTTTTTAAGCCTTTTACTGACAATTTGATACACTGCAGCTGATGATAAAAGTTTATAAGGCGCGTACATAGACAAGAATATTTCTCTTGATCTACACAATTTTGGTCTTGTCGTAGTTAAGTATCTTAAAATTGCTTCACCAACGGTTTTAGAAAGAGGGAATGTCTGAAGTTTACCTCTCTTGGCACGCTGTAAATGAATTAACTCATTTTCCCAATCGATATCCTCTAAACGTAGATGAGTAACCTCACTGCATCTCATGCCATATACTGATAGTAGCATTAATATGGCATAGTCTCTGATGTCTACTAAACTATCACTGATACTATTTGCTAGTAATGTTTTGACATCACTCCAGTATGGCGCAGAAGGCAATGACTCATCTCTATATACACGTGGTGCTTTAATAGTACTTGCCAAGTGTTTTGGACACCAGCCTTGATCCTCGGCATATCTCAAGAAAGAGCGCAGTATTGAAGCGTAAAGTTGTACAGTGCGTCTTGAGTGATGATCAATATCATGTTTATCTATAATTATCTCATCTACGATGAGTGGCGTGAGTTTAGTAAACTCTTGCTGCTTCGCTCTGACACTGGTAAGAAAAATTCTAAGTTGATAAAATCTAGAAAGAATTGTACGTTCAGACAGTCCTTGTTCCTGTCTCATGTAACTTATATACTGGTTGAGATATTCTTCAAATGGAATAGGCTGCTTGGTTTCCTGTAAACAGCCTAGCATTTTAAACCACCTCATAGCATTTCGAATAAATTGTTTTTTTGCAAATCTTGAATGTTTGCTTTGCTCATGTATATTCTGTGGATCTCTTGTCCGACGCCATCGGTCTGCCGCTTCTTCGATTTCACTCAATGTTACTATCCTTACTTGATAAAAGTCTAGAAACTGTATGATTATCAATAGATACTGCGCTATTATACTAATGGTAGAAGTTACTGCTCCACAATCACTCCAATACTTTAGATACATAACCCTTTCCTCAACTAATGGAGCTGCCGAATGGCGGTCTATTGTATAAGATTGCGCAAAAATCTTCTGGAACACTGGGATAACTGTTTTTACTGGGTGTTCTAAACGACCTAGTTTTACCAACCAGTGAGTGGCATACCAAATAAAACGTTTTTTCCCAGTTTTTGAAAAGGCTACCTTTTTTTGTGGGTTATTAGATTGATATCTAGCCCAGAGATCAGCAGCTACTTCAACTTCTTCTATAGTCACAATATCTTTGGTATCTAACTGCAGATACTCAACAATGCGTATAAGATATTGTGCGATAGTTATAAGAGTGCTGTGAGCTTTACCATCTTCATGCCAATATTGGAGATAATTTAAACGCTCCTCCAACAATGGTGCGTTAATATGCTTTGTAACGTAATAGCTGCTTCTGAATAGTTGGTTAAACATGATCTTCCTCCTTTCTGGTTTATTGAAATTATGAACAACCAGTGTTAGGATAACCTACATCATGCAAAAATTATGTTGTTTAGATGATAATAAAGGGGTAAGAAAAACAAGGAATGTTGACTCAACACAACATAACTAGCTTGGCAACATAAGGCAGATTATGTGGTGCATCACATAATCTGCCGACAGCAATTGGTCGCATAGCCCTCTCTGCCGCATTATTATCGATTTCGATCTTACCATCATTGAGGAATCGCAGCAAAGCCGCCTCATTATTTAGCGCATAGCTAATCGCTTGTGCCGTCGTGCTTTTGGTCGGCAAGTCTTTGCGATATTTTTTAAAGTCGATAAATAATTGGTCCACTAGGGCTTTTGTCTTTTCCTGTCGGTGTTCCATTCTTCTCTCAGGAGTAAGTCCTTTGATTGCTGCTTCTATTTTGTAGATATTAGATATTTGTTCTAATACCCAAAGCGCAATATTGGCTTTATCGTTCGCTACCGTTATCTCATAAAATTTTCGTCTAGCGTGCGCCCAGCAAGCTGCTTCGGTAATTGTAGCCTCAGGATTTGTGTTATTATATAATCGGTTATATCCGGAATAGGCGTCAGCATGTAAAACACCATTAAAGCTTTGTAGATGCTCTGCAGGTCTTGCACTTTTACGATCCGGACTATAAAAATAACACACTGCCGGCGGAGTAATATCTCCATATGGTCTGCCATCTCGAACATATGTCCATATCCTGCCGGTTTTGGTTTTCCCTAAACCGGGTGCCAATACTCTTACGGGCGTATCATCACCATGTAGGTAACCTGCTGAGAATATTTCTTGCTTTAGTTCATCTATTAATGGCTGCAATAATAAAGCGCATCGGCTAGCCCACCCAGTCATAGTGCTTTGGGCAATTTCAACCCCTTCTCGTAAGTATATTTGATGCTGACGATATATCGGTAAATGATTGCAGTATTTTTGGATTAATATATGTGCCAATAAGCCGGATCCTGCTTTGCCCTTATCTATTGCTTTTGATGAAGCATAAGCTTGCACTATCTTTTCACAACCAATACAAACACAACGTGGTCTGATATGGCGTATCACTTTAAATGATGACGGCACATATTCCAGTGTTTCTGCGATATCATCTTCTATCTTCCTAAACTCCAAGCTGCCACAGTCCGGACAGTTCGGTGGCGGATTTAAAACAATATCTTCTCTCGGTAAGTGAGCGGGTAATTTTAATCGCTTCGGGCGACGCTGCTCCTGGGTAGGCTTAATATCAACCTCAGCAATTATATCTGCTTTTGCCGAAGCTAATTCATTCTCTTCTATCCATAATTCAAGCTGTTCTATTTGACTATCCAACTTCTCAGAGGATCGACCGAACTTCTTGGCTTTTAGTATTTTTAGCTGCTCTTTTAATAGCTCGATCTCTGACAGCAAATAATGGTTTTTTGTCCTTAGATCTTCTTTCTCAGTCTTTAAACTCTCTTTTTCGGTCTTTAGAGCTTCTTTTTCATATAGTAAAGAATGATTTTCTTTACTAAGCTCAGCAATAATTTGCTGTAAAATATTAGACTCGGATGGTAAGTTTTCAATATCTATTTTCATAGTTATTTTATACCATAAAACCCAGTGCGAATCAAAGGTTTATGAGGTAAATATCCAAAAAAACAGCTACCTTATCCGGCATATTTAGGCGGATTCGACCATCGGGGATTTCTCCAATCTATCCCTTCTATTAACATGGATAATTGTGCCCTAGTTATTGCCACAGAACTCTTATCATCACATATTGGCCAAATAAACTTGCCACTATCCAAACATTTATAAAATAAGCAAAATCCCTGCCCATCCCACCATAATATTTTTACACGATCAGCTCGCTTGCCTCGAAAGACAAACATTGCACCCACGGCAAATTGTTCAGATAATAACGTTTGTGCCAGTATTGTTAGACCGTTAATACCTTTGCGCATATCTGTGCAACCGGTACATAGATATATCTTGATCTCATAACCGATATTTAGCATGATTCCTCTAGTATCTTAACTATCGATAGCAATGTAGAACTCTTGATTTGTCCCTGCATTACCAGTGATAAATTATCAAACTTTAGAGATGCTTCTTGCAAAGTCAGCAATTGCTTCGGCTTGCTGACTGATAACTCTATGAATTGACCAACCGAGTCAGAGCCATTTTTTTTATCAAAGGATACAGTGCTAGCTAGTGCCATTCTGTTGTAACTGCTCCGCCAGCCGTATACAGTCTCAGGTGAGATCCCATATTTCTCAGCCAATTTTGTTATTACACACCTCGGTTTCAATGATTCTTCAATAACTCGGGTTTTTATCTCTACCGCTACCTTCTTGCCTCTCATATGTTTCCTTCTCCTTTTCCATCAAAAAAAGAATTCTACACTCTATCCCTACAATTGCCTAGACCGCCTTTACAGCGTGCTTACAGACTAAGACAAAAAATAAGGACTGGTCGTCATTTCGTTAGACAATCTAGAGCACCGATCAACAAATGGAAGGATTGCAGAGGAGGAAAAGTGCCTTATGCAGCTTAACCGAATGCCATTGTCTTCCACAGGGGCCCAAATATAAAAGGTTAAAAGGAAGTCGTCGAAATGCAACTAAATGGCTTAAGCGTATTGCAACGCAAGAGCCCACTATGTTTGCACATTGGCAGATTACATATCAACCAAAATGACTGAATAATAAGAGCCGTATGAACTGAGAAGGTGCGCCATGTAGCGCGTCAAGAAATTCTTAGCATAGCTAAGCAAGGTTCGGAGTAAATGACCTTGAGGTGAATGCCTTACCTGGATCTGAAAGGAAAAGGGAACAAGAGCATGGTATTAAAGCGGAATATAGCGGAATACGTGTATGGTATAGTTCTGCAACGCCTGAGTAATATGGTTAAAAGCTAGACTGCCTAAATTCTAGTTTCCAGTGGTGGTACTTCACACTCGTCGGTAGCGCGTATGTAACCCGACGCCTTTAGTAAGCATAGATTAACCTTTCGTCTATGTCACACTCTGACTAAAGGACGATGAGTAATGAACTCATTTAAGGAAACGAACGGAGGACCTAAGTTACTCTATATACGTTTCTTGAAAACGAAACATGGGATGGCCTAAGGGACGAGAGTCCTATGGTCACGGAGTCATCGTAGTAGTCGATGGGAGTTACGACCCATTCGCGGAGTGCAGGAGAGCTGCATACAGGGCAAAGGGTGGCAGGTAATCTAATAGTAAGGATAGCGAGGTACGCAAGATGCGAAATGCCGAAACAATACTCTCTATTATACGCAAACGCGGGAAGCATGGACTCCCGGTAAATGATGTATATCGTCTATTATATCAGAAGGATCTCTACCTTCGTGCTTACGGAAAGCTTTATCGCAATTATGGAGCAATGACGGAAGGAGCTACTTCTGAGACAGTAGATGGTATGTCACTGGAGAAAATAGATACCATAATTAACCTATTGCGTTATGAAAGGTATAGATGGACACCAGTAAGACGTATTTATATATCCAAGAAGAATGGTAAATCAAGACCCTTAGGTATGCCAACTTGGTCTGATAAATTACTTCAAGAAGTAATCAGATTAATACTAGATGCATATTATGAGCCTCAGTTTAGCAGTCATTCACATGGATTCAGACCTAAGCGAGGATGCCATACAGCACTTCAAGAAGTTATGCAAAAAGGCAGAGGAACTAAATGGTTTATCGAGGGTGATCTTTCTGCGTGTTTTGATAAAATTGATCACACAGTTTTAATAAACATACTAAAAGAAAAATTCCAAGATAATCGTTTCATACGTCTTATAAGTGGACTTCTTAAAGCTGGATATCTAGAAGACTGGAAATTTAATGCAACCCTTAGCGGCACTGCGCAAGGGTCTATTACTGGACCAATTTTTAGCAATATAGTGCTAGATCGTTTAGACAAATATGTAGAACAACAACTAATACCAGCAAATACATGTGGAACGCAACGAAAGAATGACCCATCATATAAAAGGCTTACAGTACAAGCCTCAGAAGCAAAGAGGAAGGGAGAATTTGAACATGCCCATAGATTGCGAAAACAACTACAATCTATGCCGTCGCGTGATCCAAATGATCCTAACTTCCGGCGTCTGTGGTATGTGAGGTACGCAGATGACTTTTTGCTGGGACTTGCTGGACCTAAAAATGAAGCTGCATCTATGAAGCATAAAATAGCAGAGTTTTTAAGTAGTACATTAAAACTTGAGCTTAATGCTGATAAGACGTTGATTACTAATGCACGTAGTCAAAAAGCTAAGTTTTTAGGATACGAAGTACATATACTCCACGAAGACAGTAAACATGACGCTAGAGGTCAACGCTGTATTAATGGTAATATTGGACTACGTGTTCCAGCTAAGGTGAGACAAGAGAAATGCAAGAGGTATATGAAAAATGGAAAACCAATACATCTACCACAACGCACAATCGACGATGCTTATAGCATAGTCTCGCAGTACCAATCTGAATATAGAGGAATTGTGCAGTATTATCGTATGGCATATAACCTTCATACACTTAGTAAATTAAAGTATATGACGGAAGTATCACGAGCTATAGTCAAAAGTGGTGTATGACAAAAAGAATTAGGTGACGTATCCTGTTGGAAGTTCTGGAAGAACATAACCAACAAAAGGAGATACGTCATGAATGATAATAAATTGGAATTAGTCAAAACGCCAGAAGAAA
>JAIOYD010000062.1 GCA_021741285.1 Rickettsiaceae bacterium
TTTTTGTTGCCGATTGTTGGCTATTCCCTTCCTCTATGAATTTTATTACCCTCTTCCTTAAATCTATACTATATGCTTGCATTTTTTGCTTTATACTATCACATATTCTACGCTATCTCAAGTTGATTTACTATAATATAAATTCTTCCTCAGTGATACTAACTCATGATTTTCTTACTCCTTTGGGAATAAGATTTAAAAATGAATTAATTTTATCTAAAGTTATTGCATTAACAATAGGGGGAGTTGCTCTATTTTTAGCATCATTAGATTATTACTTACTCTCTCTAGTTTTTATGACGCAAAGCTATAACTTAATGGCTATCCCCTTCATGTTAGCTATTTTAGGCTTTCGTACCACAGAAAAAGCAGTTTTGATAGGTATTGCAGCTCATTTTATTTGCGTACCAATTTGGCGTCAATTTTTTATGGACAGTACTGGTATCGATAGTCTTGTACCTGGATGGTTTACTAATGCAATATTTTGTATTGGAAGTCATTACTTATTGAAACAGCCGGGAGGTTGGTTTCCAAAGAAAAAGGACATCTTGTGTTGATATATTAAAGGTTTTGTTTGCTTATTATTCAAGCTTCCAAAGGGTTGCGTACCCTGGAAATATGCTTACTTCAACATAATTTTTATCTCAAATCTTTATTTTTGTGCTTTAACTTTAAATGTACTTTTAAACTATAAACGATAGTTATAGCTTATTAAATTTTTTACAAAATTCTAAATAAAATTATTGTTTACTTATTATTTTCTAGTAGTATCAAGTAGTAAAGAAAAAAATCAATCTAGAGTTGACTATGAATTTTGATGTAGATATTGCCATTTTTGTGGGATATTTAATAGTAAATGTTGGTTTTGGTTTGTATTGGGGAAGAAATAATAAAACCATAGAAGACTATGCATTGGGGGGTAGAAATTTCAGTACTGGTACTCTTGTTTCCACGATAATGGCTGGTTGGCTTGGCGGGGATTACCTGTTTATTACTTTAGCTCAAGTTTACACCACTGGTTTGCATTATGCTATCGGATGTTTGGGAATGGCATTCGGTTTGTTCTTGGTTGCGTATGTGTTTGTTCCAAGAATGGGAGAGTTTTTAGGTAATATATCTGTAGCGGAGGCTATGGGTAATTTATATGGGAAACGTGTAAGGATGATATCTGCTATTTGTGGGTCAATAGTTGCTGCAGGGTTTTTGGCATTACAATTCAAGGTTTTTGCCAGTATTTTTAGATCTTATTTAGGAATATCAAATGACTATACAATTTATTTAGCTGGGTTTATAGTGATAGCTTATTCAGCTTTTGGTGGGATTAGATCAATTGCCTTTACCGATGTAATACAATTCTTTACATTCGGTGTTTTAATACCAGTGCTTAGTATTATTATTTGGCATGAATATACTAATATTAACGGCTTTGATTTTACAGCAGCTACCAGTAATCCAATGTTTGATTATAAAGAATTTATAGGACTCTCAAATCCACAATTTTGGTCTCTGATATTCTTGTTTGTTCTATTTGCAACTCCTGGTTTTGATCCAACCCTTTTCCAACGAATAAGTATAGGGCGTTCTGTAAAACAAGTTAAAAATGCCTTCACTATTTCTTCCATATTATTGCTATTAATTTTATGTGGTATGTCCTGGATTGGATTCTTACTCTTTAATGTTGATCCTAATTTGGAACCAGAAAGTTTAGTTCACTACATAATAGACAATTATTCTCATGTTGGGCTTAAAGGTTTTATATTGGTGGGAATTGGTGCTATGTGTATGTCTAATGGAGATGCTAATTTAAATTCTGCTTCAGTAGTGATAACTCATGATTTTTTAAAACTTTTAAATATTAAATTTAAAAGTGAGCTAGCTTTTACCAGAATTATTGCTTTAATTATTGGTGGGGGTGCTATATTTCTAGCTTCCATGGACTATGATTTGCTTTCTTTAGTGTTCATGACACAAAGTTATAATCTAGTGGTTGTGCCATTAATTATGGCTATTTTAGGATTCCGCACCACAGAAAAGGTGGTGTTAATAGCCATGGCGGCAAATTTTATTTGTGTACTAATTTGGCGTCAATTTTTTATGTATACAGGTATAGATAGTATGGTGCCCGGAGATATTGCGAGTCTAGTATTTTTGGTAGGAAGTCATTACTTATTGAAACAACCAGGAGGTTGGATTGCAAAAAGGAAATAAATCTTATATTGAATCGATTAGAAATTTTAGTTTTTCAACTTTTTTTAAAAACAATTCGCCAAAAGAGGAGTTAGCTTATACTGGTTTTGGTATTTTTTGTATCATATCCACCATTTGCACCATGTATTACATGTCAGCAGTACCTGTATGGAGAGAGAAGAAATCATTATTATATATTTATGAAAGCATGCTTATGTTTTCCGTATTTTTTATTACTCATCCAATTTGGCCAGCTCCCTTAAAAAAGGAAATTATTATACAAATTGTTTGGAATATAGGAGTGTTCTATTTGTTAGTAATTTGTAGCAGTTTTTTTGTTATGCTAAGCAATTTTGGTTCTATGGAAGTTGTCGTATTTACGGTCAACCTAATAGTAGTAGCAATTTTGACCAGGTGGAAGATTGCGGTTGGAATGATTGTAGTAGGGGTGTATCTAGGCACTCAATTTTACAAGTATTATACTGGCGTTAGTGTGGAAAACCTTAACCTCAGGTTAGAATCTAGCTCATTCATCCTATACGCTCTGCTATTGATTGGCACTGCAATAGTTATCTTTCTCAAACCTAAGCAAAAGAGAGAGGAACTAACAGAAGAGAAGGTTGGCCATCTAGGAGAAAGAATAAGTGACCGAGAACGGGTGCTAGAGAGGGCTCTAGCATCAAAAGAGGAATTTATTCGCAATATAACTCATGAGTTTCATGCCCCGCAAACTGGCATAAGAAGTATGGCTGAGGTGTTATTTGAAAGCTATTACAAGCTTACTGATGAGCAACGTTTGAGCGCAGCTGAGACTATTTTTAAGAGCTCTATAAGACTTGGTACTTACTATGATAATCTTATTGATTTGGCTAAAATATCAGCTGTAGATTATGAATTAACAATAGCTGTAGTAGCTATAAGTGATTTGCTCCATAAACGTATTGAGCTTTGTAAAAAACTATATGTAGAAGATGAGGATAGAACATTTATTGTTGATATAGAGGAAGGACTAGTATCGATGTGTGATAAATATTATATATGCCAGACCTTCGACAATTTAATTATCAATGCTATTTTTTACTGTAAAAAGAGCTGTATAAATATAAGCTTAAAAAAAGTGAACCAAGGCATAGAGTTTACTATTATTGATGAAGGTATAGGTATACCAAAAGAAGATATATATAATATTTTTAAGCCTTTTACTGTTAGTTCTAGAACTAAGACTGCAGCGGGTGGTAGGGGTATCGGGCTTTCTCTATGTGAGCAAGTAGTTAAGTTACATAACGGTACAATTAAAGCTGAAAGTAATGGAAAAAATAGGACGCTATTTAAATTTACTTTGCCGTAAAGATAAATTTAGGGCGGAATAGAACTTCTTTAAATTTATATAATGTGAGTATTGGCTTTTCACTGCTGGCCAAAAATACTTCAATAATTGCCTGAGTGACCCAATACGGTGTGTAAAACAACCTCAAGAAAGGGGTTTTCAGCTTTCTAAGCTTTGTATCAAAATAAGTTTAAAAACACGGATAGCTAGGTTATATATTGGTTAACAGTGTTCTAAGTATTTGACTGATTTTACAGATTTTGCTTGGTCCTTTAAGAGTTAGAGGATAAGGTAAGATTAGTATTATAACAACAGCAATACCATGACAACAGAAGCCTATCTAGCATTTCTTGCCGCTAACGTGTTACTTATCTATACTCCTGGTCCTACAGTTCTGTTGGTAGTTCATTATGCCCTAACGTATGGTAGGCAAGTTGGTAAATATACTATACCAGCAGTTTTGCTTGGTGATATTATAGCGGTTAACTTCTCTCTATACATGCTTGCTTCGTTACTGAAGCTTTTCCCGAGCTCATTTTCTATATTAAAAATTATAGGAGGATTGTACATGATCATACTAGGAGTAAGTAATATATTATCACGAAAAAAATTTGCTAGTGACGAGAAAATTCATGTCATGCGTCCAAGTAAAAAAGTTTTTACCCACGTTATGCTCATTACTGCATTTAACCCCAAAACTATTATTTTTTTGTTAGCATTTTTACCGCAATTTTTAAACCCAAATGGAAATATTTTTAGCCAAACATTACTTATGGGGGTAAGTTTTATTATTCTTGGTTTAACTGGTTCTTCTTTTTATACGCTGGCAGCGGGTAAAATTCATCGCTTGGTGAATACCCCCCCCCCGTGCTCAAAAAATAGTCCACCTTATCTCTGGGCCTATTCTCTGTACCATAGGTGTCAGTACAATTCTTCTTTAGGTATTTTAGCTGCATAATAAATTAAAAGTTAGTTCCAAAAAAATTACTCCTTGAAACATAGAGAGATCATAATATTATGATCTCTCTATGTAAGGGATAGATGTAATTAAAAAACTGGGGTGGTTAATGAAAAAAGTTGTAATTTCTGGCATGATCGGAAATGCTCTTGAATGGTATGATTATGCGCTATACGCGCAATTTGCCTACATTATTGGGTTAAAATTTTTCCCTAAAACTGAGTTTGTCGAGATACTTACTTTTGCAGTGTTTGCTGCTGGGTTTGTGGTGCGGCCGTTGGGAGGTATCATTTTTGGCCAAATAGGTGATAGGTTGGGCAGAAGAATGGCCCTAGTAATAGGAATTTTGCTTATGGCAGTTCCTACTGCAGGTATAGGGTTATTGCCATCTTATGAGGCTATAGGACTAGCGGCCCCTATAATTCTTGTAATTATTAGACTGCTTCAGGGATTTTCTCTCGGGGGAGAGTTTAGCGGTTGTATTGCCTATATAGTTGAGCATTCTCCGGCAGATAAAAGAGGTTTGGCTGGTAGTGCTGCTTTCGTTAGTATGTGCTTAGGAATGCTTCTGGGCCTTATAGTTGCGCAAGGTTTTACATATTTTTTGTCAGAAGAAAGTTTATTATCTTGGGGCTGGAGAATACCATTTATTGCTGGTTTATTTATAGGTTTTGTTGGTTTGTACATCAGGTCTCACCTAGCAGAAAGTCCCTTATACCAAGCTGCAAAAGCTCAAGGGATGCTTTCTCGCACTCCTCTTAGAGAGACTCTTTGTAAATATTGGAGAGAGGTGTTAATTGCCATGGCAGTTTACATCAATGTTACGGCACCCTTTTATACAACTACGGTATTCATTAAAAATTATATGGACACACTAGGGTATGAGAAAAATCAAAGTATCATAACGTGTGCATTAATTTTGGTTAGTATGAGTATAATGTTTCCTCTTTCTGCTTATTTGTCAGATAAAATCGGTAGGAAGCCAGTGATAGTATGGGCAAGCGTTGTTCTGGTAATATCAATATACCCTATATTTTTGGCTCTGCACTCGATGAATTATGTAGTCGCCGTATTGTCACAAATTATTTTTGCTGGTATAGTTGGGGTCTATATGGGTCCTGTGCCAACACTTCTTGTGGAGTTGTTTCCAA
This sequence comes from Rickettsiaceae bacterium, assembly GCA_021741285.1. Lineage (GTDB taxonomy): Bacteria > Pseudomonadota > Alphaproteobacteria > Rickettsiales > Rickettsiaceae > Megaera_A. The sequence continues at coordinate 5,624 of JAIOYD010000062.1, forward strand.
CTAGAGTCAGATTTACAGGTGTGGCCATTTCCTATAATTTAAGTGCGGCTATTTTTGGTGGTACAGCTCCGATGGTAGGAGCGTTTTTGCACAAATATACTGGTCAACAAATTTCTCTAGCTTACTACTTAACTGGTCTAGCGTTATTTTGTTTATGCACGCTGTATTTTTATAAAGAAACATACAGGAACAATTTATCTGATGATATAATACATGAATGATACATTATTTGAGGTCCCACATGGCCAAACAAAAGTGCTGATGCATTCTTGTTGTGCTCCATGTTCTGGGCCTCTAATTGAAAAAATGGCTGAGTCTGGAATAGATCTTACCATATTTTTTTATAATCCTAATATTCACCCTAAAAAGGAATATGAAATTCGTAAGAAGGAAAATATTCGTTTTGCAGAGAAGTTAGGATTGGCCTTCATAGATGCGGATTATGACGTACAAAATTGGTTTTCCAGAGCTAAAGGAATGGAGAAAGAGCCAGAAAGAGGTAGGCGGTGCACTATGTGCTTTGACATGAGATTTGAGAGAACGGCGCTTTATGCTCATGAGCATGATTTTAAAGTAATTACTAGTTCTCTTGGTATATCCAGATGGAAGAATATGGAGCAAATTAACGATAGCGGTATTCGCTCAGCTTCTCATTATCCCGGTATTACTTACTGGACATATAATTGGAGAAAAGATGGCGGTGGGGCGAGGATGTATGAACTTGCAAAAGAAGAAGAATTTTATAAACAAGAATATTGTGGGTGCATTTATTCTCTTCGGGATACAAATAATTGGCGCAAACAAAATAATCGTCAAGAAATTGCTATTGGTGAAGAGTTCTATACTGTTTCTGATTGCAAATGAATTGTTGGCTAAACATATATAAACCTCGAAACATTAGCTCAGCAAAAGCAGTGGCATTGGTAAAGAGGATTTTTAAAGGGACAAAAGTTGGTCACACCGGAACGCTTGATGTTGCGGCGGAAGGGGTATTGCCTATCGCCTTAGGGGAGGGTACTAAGCTAGTTAATATCTTAATAGATGCTAAAAAACAGTATGAATTTACTATTAAATTTGGTGCGCAAACAGACACTGCGGATAGTTCTGGTAAAGTAATTGCAACATCATCATATATACCGCAAGAGAGTGAGTGTCATTTTGTATGTGCAAAATTCCTTGGGCTTATAGAACAAGTTCCTCCTGCTTACTCAGCATTGAAAGTTAATGGCCAGAGAGCATATAGACTCGCTCGCGAAGGAAAAGAAGTAAAGCTGGCCAAGCGTGCTATAGAAATATATGCGCTACAGTGCACAGGCTATTCTCAAGAATATAGGACTGCTAGCTATGTTTGTGAATGCTCCAAGGGTACTTACATTCGTACGCTGGCGGAAGATATTTCTTTATCCTTGCAAAGTTTGGGATTTGTGATAGAATTGCGGCGCACAAGAGTGGGAATGTTTGATGCGCAAACTGCGGTTGATATTTCCAGTTATTCGCAAATAGTCCTAGAGGAGGCGAAAATACTCCTGCAGGAAAAGTGCTTGAAGATTGAAGCTGTACTAGACGACATCCCGGTACTTGAGGCAAGTGACTATCAAACTCAAAAAATTCGCTTTGGCCAGGCCTGTCATTTTGACACTGAGCAAAAATTTGAATTAGTTTGGGTAAGAAATAATGGTAATATAGTTGCCATTGGGAGCTTGAACTCAAATAACTTTAAATCTTCGAGAGTGTTTAATTTAGATAATGGAGAGTGAAGATGTCGGTAATGCCAGAGCGTAAAACAGAGCTCATAAAAGAATATGCTACAACTAAAAGTGATACTGGTTCAGTAGAGGTGCAGTGTGCCATTTTATCAGAAAGGGTAAATAACTTAACTGCTCATTTAAAGGAAAATCATAAAGATTTCTCTTCGAGAAGAGGTTTGCTTATATTAGTTGGTCGTAGACGTAGTTTACTGACTTACCTAAAGAAACGTAGCCTAGATAGATATATACAGTTAATCGGCAGATTAAACTTGAGAAAATAATCTCCTTCTATTTTTGATTTATTCGAGAAGAAGACTATAAAGAATTCGGTTCAGAATGGTCTTTTTGTTTTCAATAGGCTTTTTGCCAAGTATAAGCTGAGTCCTAGTTATAGTTAGTCTCTTCGTCAGAAGTCTCTTTAGCTGAATTAGCAAGGGATTTTACTATATAAACTACTTAGGAAATCCATAAGAAAATGGTATAATTAGCGTATAAAGCTTATGGATTTTAAATTATGCCTATAGAAAATA
>JAIOYD010000063.1 GCA_021741285.1 Rickettsiaceae bacterium
TCTAGCTTTGATAGCGAATGTTTCATTGAAGAGCCGTGTGCGGGAAAATCGCAAGCACGGTTCTGTGGGGGTTACCATAGCATTAAAAACTAATTGTAATTTAAATATGGAGTAAATGTTATGGTTTCTACCCGACAAATGAAATTATAGCTTCAGATCCGGGGGTAAAAGTGGTTTTGAGACCAATACCTATTCTAGGTGGAACCTCTACATATGCAGCAAAAATAGCTCTAGCAGTTCAAAGGGTTTCTAGTAATAATTTCCTGAATGTTCATAACGAGTTGATGAAAATGAAAGAAATTAGTGAAGAAAATGTCAAAACTATGCTAGCAAAGTATAGTATTGATTATTCTTTAATAGAAAACAAAGTTAATAGTTATTCAGTAAGACAAATAATTGCTAAAAACTTTGATTTGGCTAAAGAACTTGGAATAAAAGGAACACCTTAATACGTAATTAATGGTAATTTTGCTCCTGGATTAATCCCAACAGAGAAATTTAAAAGTATTATTGTACAATTGCGTGCAAGCGCGGAAGAAACTCCTCCTTCGGTTGAAAAACATCAAGAAGAAGATATTCCGTCTACTGAAGATAATAGCAGTAATGACCCAGATACTAAGAGTGCTACTGATAAATAGTGGCTTCAGGCCAAATTTATGATAACTGGAGATAAGAATTACAGAAATTCTTATCTCTACGCAGACCCCTATAACTTTTGATAGAGGACTATAAAAGCATTCGTGGCACAATGTAGCTGTGTAGTAATAGCCCTTTCTCGCTTAATTTTATTTGCCCTGCGCCCATGGTCACAAAATTTTGATGCCTTAATTGCTCTATAACATTGATATTCAAGGAATCCAAAAATTTTTTTCCAGTAATTTCTTGGAATTTTTCTTCAACTATTCCAGCTTGTAGCCGAGTTCCCATCATTAAAACTTCCTCTATAGTTTCTATTTTGGAAAGCTGGGTTTTCGTTTGGATGCCATGGCCAAGTTCGTTTACTTTATCAAGCCAAGTATTGGGCTTGTTAGCCATCATTAGTGCGACTATACCCTCTTTATTATGTAGTCTACTGTGTGCTCCTGGGCCGATTCCTATATATTCGTCGTAATTCCAGTAGCATAGATTATGTAAGCACTCATGCCCACTTACGGCGTAGTTTGAAATTTCGTAGCGCTTATATTGGTTTTGTTGTAAATATTCATTGGTCCATTCATACATATCAGCGGCTTCATCATTTGATGGCAAAATCAGTTTTTTATCCTTATAAAGCTTAAAGAATGGCGTGCCTTTTTCTATAGTTAATTGATACAAAGAAATGTGCCCTCCAGCAAATTCCATGGCTTTTTTTAGCTCATCTTGCCATGTTTTTAGGTTCTGATTTTGTGTGGCATACATTAAGTCAAACGAATATTTATCAAACAGTGTTGCGGCAGATTTAATTGCATCTAAAGCATTTTGTGCAGAGTGTTTTCTTCCAAGAGATTGAAGTCTTTCATTGCGAAGAGATTGAACACCAATTGAGACTCGGTTTATCCCGGCTGCTTTAAATTCTTTGAATTTTTCTAACTCATATGAAGTTGGGTTGGCTTCTAGTGTAATTTCAGTATTTTTATCTACCATAGCAATATCTGAAATTGCAGCGATTATTCCTAGAATTGTATTTGGTTCCATAAGAGAAGGTGTGCCACCACCAAAGAAAATTGATCTTACTGGTCTTTGGGCAATTCTATCTGCAAAATAAGATAGCTCTTTTTTATATGCTTCTAACCAAGTATTATGATTTATAGAGTTAGAAACATGAGAATTAAAATCGCAATATGGGCATAATGATAAGCAAAATGGCCAATGAATATATATTGATATTGGTTTCATGAGGACTTTATATCTATTATATAAGGTACATGGTCGGAAGGCCGGTCCCAAGCTCTTGCTTCTTTATATGAAACAATGTTCTGTAATCTAGATTCAAGTGGTCTTGATACCCAAATATGATCTAATCTTCTTCCACGATCTGATTTTTGCCAATCACGGTTTCTATAACTCCACCAACTATAAAATTTTTGACTTGGGTCAACAAATTTTCTAGCAGTATCAACAAAGTCAAACGAATTTTGTAATTTAATTAAAGCTGTTCTCTCGAGGGGTGTATGACTTATAACATTTGTTAGTTGTTTCGAAGACCAAACATCGTGTTCAAGAGGAGCAATGTTTAGGTCGCCAACTAAAATTAGCTTGTTGCTTTTACGGCGGTGAGAAGCTAGCCACTGCTCCATCGCTTCTACATAGGCTAGTTTATGTTTGTATTTGGGATTAATCACAGTGTCTGGCTCATCACCCCCTGCTGGAACGTAAAAGTTATGTAATTCGAAGTCATGAATTTTAGCACAAATATGTCTTTTATCACCGTTATAAAACTCTAGAGAAAAACTGTCGGAAATTTTATGTTTGGACAATATCGCAACGCCGTTATACGATTTTTCTCCTGTATATACCACGTGGTTAAAACCAAGGGCTTTTACTGCCTCAATAGGGAAATGCTCATCTCGTACTTTTGTCTCTTGTAGACAAATGACATCAGGGATTTGTTCGTCAATAAGCTTTTGTAGCAAGCCAAGACGAAGCCGAACGGAGTTAATGTTCCAAGTAACAATAATCATATGAGGGAGTTTTATTACAGCAATTTATTAAGTATTTTTTTGATCATACGCAATAACTTAGCTTCAGGCGAGAGGTTTTTTGCTACCCATTTTTTAATCCAAGGTTCTGCTAATTGCCACATATTAATATCTTCATCAAGGCTTTGTCCTATTCCCTCGACAACAACCATAGTTTTTTGTAGCAGTAGCAATTGTGGTTGTGTTTCCATGCCGTATTCCTCTGTCACTTTGAATAATTGAGCGAGAAGATTCCCTATCGAAATATCTTTTATAGCTACGCCAATAATTGGTTCAGCAACGGCCCTACAGCTTTGAGCAAAATATTCCAAGTCAGTTTCTTTTGGAATATATCCTAGGCGGTGGTGTACTTCTGCCACTAATTTATAATCTCGTTTTAAGAAGGCGTAAAGTATTTCTGCGATAGCAAATCTGTCGCTCTCTGCAAGAATACCAATAATACCAAAATCCACTAAGGCTACTTTTCCATTGGGGCACACTAGAATATTTCCTGGGTGCAAGTCAGCATGAAAAAATCCATCTCTATAAGCTTGATTGAAAAATATCACGGCAATTTTAGCGGCAATATCTTTCGGATCAAAACCCAGTTTTTTAATAGCTTCTCTATCATAAATTGATACGCCATTAATCCATTCCAAGGTTATTATATCGTCATGAGTTAAATGCCAGTAAATTCGTGGAATGTGTAGAGATGAATCATTGACGAAATTGTCAAGAATCCTAGAGGCTGCAGCTGCTTCCGAGCGAAGATTAAGTTCTAGATTCATTGACTGTCTAAAAACTGACATAACTTCTTTTGGTCTTAACCTTTTTGCCTTTTTAAGAAAGCGAGTGATGATCTCGGCACCGTACTCTAAAAATGCAATATCTTCTTCGTATTTTTGTGCAATATTAGGCCTCAAGATTTTTACGGCGACTAATTCACCCGATTTTAGTTGCGCTTTGTGTACTTGGGCTATTGAAGCAGCCCCGACGGGAATGTCTTCAAAATTGAGGAATAGATCAGATATTTTTTGACCAAATCTTTTTTCAATTCTTGCTCTAACTATTTCTGAGCTAAATGGTGGAAGCTTGTCTTGTAAATACTTCAAGCTATTTGCAACCTCTATTCCTACTAGGTCTGGTCTTGTGGATAAAGTTTGACCAAACTTGATGTATATTGGGCCTAGGGATTGGAATAATCCGGCCAATCTTTGACCGAAATTTAAGTTAGATTTGGTGAATAGTCCAGCTGGGTACAGAAGAATAATACAGGTTCTACCTAAAATTTTTACTGATAAAGGTAACTCAAAATGACCTGAATCAATTAAAATTCTATGCTTACTTATAACATAGAATAGATGTATTACCTTAGGAATATATCTTAAAAACTTGATCATAATTAAGATTTAAAACCATAATGAATAGCAGCAACTCCAAATGTTAGGTTTTTGTAATTTATGTCAGAAAAACCAGCATTCTGGATCATAGTTTTAAAATCCTCCTGATCTGGAAATATACTAATGCTTTCAGCTAAATATTTATAAGCTCCTTGATTCTTAGCAACAAAATTTCCAATTCTCGGAATCAGATTAAATGAATATAAATCATACAAAGGGCGCATCATGTCATTTTGAACTTTAGAAAACTCTAGACAAAGAAATTTCCCCATTGGTTTTAATACTCTATAAGCTTCTTCCAGGGTTTTTTCAATTGATAGCATGTTTCTAATACCAAACGCAATTGTGTAATAATCAAAGCTATTATCTTGGAAAGGAAGTTTTTCAGCATTGCCTACGACTAAATCAAATTTTTTTAAAATATTTGAATCTATAGCTTTGTCTTGGCAGACCCTAAGCATCTCTCGATTTATATCACAAACTGTAATATGAGGATCCTTGTTCTGTTTTTTTGCTTTAGCTTTAATACGAAACGCAATATCTCCAGTGCCGCCAGCCACATCCAATATATTACTATTTAAATTCGGGACCATACTACAGAATTCATCTTTCCATAGACGATGCACACCAAAACTCATTAAGTCATTCATAATATCATATTTATTAGCTACATCAGAAAATACTTCATCAACCAAGAACCTTTTTTGATTTGATGTTACTTTCTCAAAACCAAAATTTTTATCATCTTTCTCATCCATAAGCTTGACCTATATTTTATACCGATATATTTTGCAAAACTAGCACCATTAAAATATTATATCAACGAATTAGCTTTGAAAATGCCAGAATTAGCCGAAGTAGAAACATTAAAGCGATATTTAGTTTCCCATATAATAGGTGATAAAATAACGAATTATACTCAGAGAAGAAACAGCCTTCGGTATGAGCTAACAAAGGATTTATTCAACTACCTTATAAACACAACAATTATAGATCTAACTAGAAGAGCTAAGTATTTGAATATCTATCTTGATAATGACTATGTCCTGACTTTTCACCTTGGAATGAGTGGAAGGATAACTATCCAACAGGAGAATTATCACTTGCAAAAACATGATCATGTAATTATTGAATTTCAGAGTGGTAAGCAGCTAGTGTTTAATGATGCCAGAAGATTTGGTATGGTTTATATTAGTCCCAGTAATGAAGTAAGTAATCAACATTATTTTAAAGCGCTGGGAGTTGAGCCTCTGGGAGAAAAATTTGACACAGAATATCTTCTTAAAAAGCTCCTTAATAAAAAAATAGCGGTAAAACTAGCTATCATGGATAACAAAATTGTTGTCGGAGTAGGTAATATATATGCAGCAGAAAGTCTATTTAGGGCGCAAATTAATCCTCTCACACCTTCAAATACTTTAACGAAGGAAGAGGTTTGTAGTATAGTTAGCTCTATAAAACAAGTGTTAGAGAAAGCAATACAAGCTGGAGGCACTACTTTAAGAGACTTTGTGGGCCCAGATGGTAAGCCAGGATATTTCAAGCAAGAATTAAATGTTTACGGAAGACAAGGTTTGTCATGTTATATTTGTCAGTATAAGATAGAAAAGATAAAGCAGTCTGGAAGGTCTACGTTCTTTTGCCCGCATTGTCAAACGGATTGCTAAAATGGGTAAATTATGAGCTTAAAAATTGCGACTTGGAATATTAATTCAATTAGGATGAGGCTACAACATTTGCTTGAATTTATTGAATCAAATGAGCCAGACATTATTTGCTTGCAAGAGCTTAAGTGTGAAACGGATAAATTTCCTACTGAAGAATTAAGTCATCTACCATATAATTTTTATATAAATGGACAAAAATCCTATAATGGTGTAGCAATTTTGTCTAAAATTCCGGCAGATGAAGTTAAAAACAATTTTGATAAAAACCCCATTTTTGATCAAGCTCGTTTTATTGAATGTTCCTTCGGTACTTCTATTGGGTATATTAGAGTAATTTCTCTATATGCACCAAACGGGGGAGAGGTTGGTAGTGATAAGTTCGTTAATAAGCTAGAATTTTATGATGCGTTCACAAATTATATTAATTCAAAAAAGTGCTTAGAAGAACAATTATTCATCGGTTCTGATTTTAATATCGCTCCTTATGATATTGATGTGTTCAACGTAGCCAAACTTCAAAACTCAACTTGTTTTACCTATAAAGAGCAAGAAAAATTAAGAACAATATTAAACTCAGGATTTGTTGATAATTTTCGGATATTACATCCCACTAAAAACGAATTTTCCTGGTGGGATTATCGAGCTGGGGCATTTGAACAAAACATGGGAATGCGTATTGACTCTATAATTTCTACAAGCAATGCGGTTGCTAACTTAGTTTCATGTAAGATTGACTATCATAGCCGAACAAAAGATAAGCCATCAGATCATGCTCCTGTAATAGCCGAGTATAAAAGCTGATTAAATATATTTTTTACACTAAATATTTACAAAAATGAGCTCAGTTTATCACATTCTTAATCAAGTTCCGGCAATAGATAAGGTGAATATTCAGAGCGAATATGAGCATCTAGTGCAAGAATTAATTCGCTCTGGTAGACTTCGAATAGATACAGACTATTACTGTAATTTTGTTCGTTTTACCGATAGCAGTTCTGCCATTAATATAATATTAAGCTACGAAGAATTAACGCCAGAGCTCTTAGGCAACACTAAAAATAACATCCGCAATCTTTATAAACACAGTAATAAACTAATTGATGATACAAAAATTATTTCCATAATAAACGATCTAAACAAAAAAGCTAAAAAATTGCTTTTGGTAAATGATGAGTTAAAAACGCAATTAGCCAGAGTTTTTGTTCAATCTGCTCATCCAATTGTAATAAAATGGCTTTTACTAGACAATGTTGAGGTATTTATTACTTATTCGCATAATATAGGCGATGTAATGGATATAGCTTCCTGGAAAAGATCAGGAACTAATAGTGGTATGCAGAGTACTGATGGAAAAAATGCGTGTATCTATGTCTCCTGTGGAGGCGATCCATTCGCCCAAAACAGTGAATCACATCCTACTCAAGGAAATGGCTGGGCTGCTTTAGCTAGATTACAAATTATTGCTGCGCAGGAATTGGGTCATTTTGCTGATATTAAAAGAGATGATTATGGTCGCCAAATTACACGGCACTCTTGCAATTTTGCCTGTACGAAAGCTACTCCCCATGTAAGCCTTGCTAGGAAAAGAGATATAGAAAGGAGTTCTAGTTTAAAAAACCTCCTTACTAGCTCTGGAATGGATAAGCTAATAAATATTGAAACAAAACTTAAGTTTTATAATCAGCAAAAATTATCAGGGCTTAGAGTATTTTGGCTTAGATTGATTGCTAAATATTATAGTTATAAACTGGTCAATTTTGCAATAAAACGTAATTTCCTTTTTGTAAAACGCTTTTATGATAGAGAAAAATACATTGGATTAATGCTTTTGGCAATGATGGAAGATATGCTTTCTAATTTATCACCAATTGCTGACGTATATAAAAGAGATGATCCTGAAGCAGAAGAGGCTATAAGCTGCGCTGAAGCTTTGGCTAGAGTTCCTCAACAAGTAATGAAATGGGGGCATCTTACCACTAGAGCTACTATGCATGATCTGTATCACGTATATTACAGCGAAGTGATACCTTCATTAGACCTCTTGCATAACCGCAGGGATTGATTAAACTGGTTGCTTTTAAAGCAAGGATATTAGATGAGGTTTGAACAAATAAAGTGTGAAGCCCAAGAAGAGTTTCGCAGATTGACGGGAATCAAGCGCACAACG
>JAIOYD010000064.1 GCA_021741285.1 Rickettsiaceae bacterium
TTTTGTTGCCGATTGTTGGCTATTCCCTTCCTCTATGAATTTTATTACCCTCTTCCTTAAATCTATACTATATGCTTGCATTTTTTGCTTTATACTATCACATATTCTACGCTATCTCAAGTTGATTTACTATATATTAAAGGCTTGGTATTAATAAGCAGTGCACCTAATAAAAGTTGGATGCTAGAGTTAGCCCACAGTGCAAAACATTATAATTTACCAGATGTTAGTTCTAGCTTAAAAGAGTTTTATAAAAATCCGATAGATGAAAATCTCAAAAATATTTTTTACGTTACTAAAGAATACTTGTTTTTGCCGCATGAAACAGAAGAGGGCAACGTTATTTTAGAAGCGACTCCTTTTAATGGCAAATCACGCATGTGGGCTGACTTAAATTTTCATTCTATTTATGAGTATAAATGGATCCCCAAAACATTACCCACCCTTATTATTGGTAGTAAGGATGATCGTTTGCTCCCAAGTAAGTTGATGGAACAACAAAAAGACTTTCATAGGTCAAATATAGAATTTCTAACCCTGCAAAATGCAGGCCACTTTCCGTGGATTAGCGAATTTAAAGCAATAGAAGAATCCATAGTATACTTTATAGTCGCCCAAGTTGAGTTAGCATAAATTTCTTGTTATAAATTAGTATCCGAAGAGGGCTGTTTTTTGATTTTGCTTTGTTTCTTGGCATTCATTGCGTCAATTGCTGCAAAGGCAGAAACTTTTAAAATATCACTAGCAGAGGCGCCTATGGTAACTATTTGTACTGGATATTCAAAACCATCTAAAATTGGGCCAATAAATATTCCTCCGGCAAGTTCTTCTAATAAGTGAGTAGAGATGGCTGCAGAATGAAGTCCAGGCATAATTAAGACATTAGCCGGGCCTTTTAGCCTGCAGAATGGATATAATTTACGTAAATTAGGGTTGAGAGCGACATCCACAGACATTTCTCCGTCATATTCAAAATCTAAGTCCATCTTATCTAAAATAGCAACTGCCTCACGCACCCTACTGGTTTTTTCTCGCATTGGATTGCCAAAATTGGAAAAGGATACTAAGGCAGCTCTAGGCTTAAAGCCTAAAGTTTTGGCAGCTTGTGCCGTTTGAATAGTAATTTCAACGAGATCTTGTGCCATAGGGAACTCACACGCTGTGTTGTCTGCGATAATGACGTTATGCTTGTTTGACAGTAATATGGAATATCCAAGGATTCTCTTATTTTTCTTTGGCCTTATTACCTTGCATATGTCATCTAGGCAATTGAAGTAGCTTTTTGTTGTTCCCGTAACCATAGCGTCTGCATCACCACATGCAATCATGCAAGCAGCAAATACATTGCGATCTACTTTTACCATCCTGGCACAATCTCTACGTATGTAACCCTTTCTTTGTAGTTTTTGATATAGATATTCAATGTATGTATCTATATTTTCATTTATTGCAGAATTCATCACTGTTATTCCATCTAGATTATAGCCTTCGCCTAGACTTGCAACTATGGGATCAATTTTTGCTTGTCTGCCGACAATAATTGGTTTGCCATAATGTTCATCTCTCATCATAATGGCGGCTTTGATCACTTCTTCTTCCTCGCCTTCTGCAAATATAATTCTTTGCATTGGAGAATGCTGAATTCTTTCATATACAAAATGCATATAGGAAGAGGTGGGATTAAGTCTACTGGCTAATTCTGCCTTGTAAGCTTTAACATCTAAGGTTTTAACTTTAGCTACACCAGAAGCAATCGCAGCCTGTGCAACTGCAACAGGAATCGTGGTAATTAACCTTGGATCAAAAGGCACGGGAATAATATAATTTGGGCCGAATGATTTGTGCCCAGAACCATATGCTCTGTAAACTTCTCCAGGCACAGGAAGCCGTGCAAGATCTGCTAGCGCATGTGCTGCAGCTATTTTCATTTCTTCGTTAATACATTTTGCTCGTACATCAAGTGCTCCTCTAAAAATATAAGGAAAGCCCATTACGTTGTTAATCTGATTATTATAATCAGATCTCCCAGTAGCAATAATTGCATCATCACGAACAGCTCTGATGCTTGCAGGAGTAATTTCTGGATCAGGATTAGCCATAGCAAATATTATAGGAGACGAAGACATGGAAGCTACCATGGATGGAGTTACTGCTCCTTTGGCGGATAAGCCTAGAAATACATTAGCACCAACCATTGCTTCTGCAAGGGTACGGCATTTTGTGTCAGAAGCTTTCTCTTCTTTCCACTTGTTCATACCATCAGTTCGTCCTTTGTATATTACACCTTTAGTATCACATAAAATGATACTATCTTTATTCCCACCCAGTGAAATAATTAAATTAATACAAGCAATTGCAGCCGCGCCAGCACCATTTACTACAATCTTAAGATCAGATAATTTACGATCAGTTAAGAATGCGGCATTTATTAATCCTGCTGCTGTTATAATTGCTGTGCCGTGTTGATCATCATGGAACACCGGTATATCCATGTATTCTTTTAATTTTTCTTCTATAATGAAACATTCGGGTGCTTTAATGTCTTCTAAGTTAATACCACCCCAACTATAACCCAGATGCTTTACTACGTTTATAAATTCTTCCGGATCGATGCAGTCTACTTGTACATCAAAACCATCAATATCAGCAAATTTTTTAAATAAGACAGCTTTTCCTTCCATTACAGGTTTAGAAGCAGCAGCTCCAATTGCTCCAAGGCCTAGAACTGCGGTGCCATTAGAAATAACAGCCACGGTATTACCCCTGGCTGTGTATTTATAAATATCATCTGGATTTTTTTGGATCTCAAGGCATGGGGCTGCGACACCAGGCGAATAAGCTAGAGCTAAGTCTTGTTGCGTATTAAGAGGTTTTGTAGGCCGCAATGCTATTTTGCCAGGTTTACCAGATTGATGGTATTCCAATGCTTTGAGATATTCTGGTGATTTTGAATTATCCATAGTTTTCTATCCTAAACGTAGTGTTATGTATTTAGCCTAGGATATACACTAGAGTCGATAATGACAAGATTGAAAAGATGGTTGTAAAGGTTATTATTGAAGACATTGTTTCCGGATCTCCTCCAAGTTGCCTTGATAAAATATAAGAGGAGGTAGCGCACGGTAGACAGCTAAAGAGTATACCTACAGATTTTGCTGTTCCACTTACTGACATAACCCAAAGGAGAATAAATGTTACAATAGGAGTGATTATCAATTTAACTCCACTAGTTAGCACTATTTGCTTGAAGTACTCAGGCTCAATTTTCAATTTTATTCCTGCGCCGACTATAAGCATACCAATGGCAAAAGCTGAATCAGCTATAGTGTCAAGGGTATTATCTATTCCTATATTTAGGGTTAGACCCGAATAGTTAAAACTCAAACCAGCTAAGCTAGCTAGTATAAATGGATTAGCTATAATTGACTTGCTCATTATTGCTAAGCTTTTTCTTTTAGTAAGGTTGCCGTCCTTAGGCAAATAATAATAAAATGACATTATAGCAGTAATGTTTGTTAGTATAAGCAGGTAAGGTGAGATAGTGGCAATAATAGTTAGTCCTTTTGAGCCAAGTAAGGCAGCGCCCACTGAAAAAAATATATAATTATTATATCTTGTTGCTCCTTGAAATACAGAGGTAAATTGTACTTTATTGTAATTTGTCCTTGCTTGATAGATGATAAGTGCTGCTGCTACCATTAAATTTCCGGCTATTAGAGCTATTGTGAGTCTTAAAAACTCTGATGAAGTGAAATCAACTTTGGAGCTGTGTTTGAATAAAACTGTTGGAAACAAAACATAGAATGATAATTTCTCAAGACCACGCCAGAATTCATCGGACGTTAGCCATTTCCTTCTAATCACACTTCCTAGGAATGCTATTAGAAATATTGGTAGTACGCTGTAAAAAACATTATCCATGTTGCATTGTTATTGAGATATAGGGCGATTCCCAGATGTTCAATAATACCCATTTAGTATCCAAAAATCAAGAACCGTTATGCTATAAGTTTATTTTTATTAAACATTTCGTACGTACGTAATTTTCCAAATAAAGTATTTATGAGGTTTCCCCTATTAGCTCACTAGATGGGAAATCTCAATCGGTATAGTCATCAGATTCATTTAGAGCTAAAGATTCTTTGGCCTGATGAACAGCATAGGAACATTATTGTAAGATACTGCTATGAATAACGGCGTAAAACCATCGGTTTGTCTACAAGTATTTATACTTTGTCCGCTGGAAAGAAGGCTTTGTAAGGTTGTATAATCTCCCTTTTTTAACTTTTAATTACAATAGTATTGGCGATTTTGTCATGAATAGCCATGCTTCGTTTACTGAATACTATAGACCAAATACCAATTATAGCAGTAATATAGCCTAAAAATCTTTTGATAAGGTTACGCAGAGATGGTCTTTCCAGAGTATCTGCGTCAACTATTTTCATCCGCAGAAACATTTTACCAGTAGTAGCTCCAAATTTCCTCCAGAAGGTAATAAAATAAGCTCCCATGAAGAGGGTGTTTATTACAAATAATATACAGGAATATGAAAAAAATCTACCTGCAGTAAGGTAACTTGCAAACTCTGGCATTACTACTGCTGTTGCAAAAGCGTCTTTGTTAGAGAAGTCTACTTGGTAGGCAACAAAGAAATCATTAAATAAAGAAAGGAAAACATAATGGGATATTATATTCATCAGCGGAGTAAGAACTATTGATAATATAATTAAGTCTATTGTCATAGAAAAAACCCGAGGGATGAATTTAGAGTAAATAATTTGTTTTTTCATCGATAGTTCTCTCTGATTGACTTAATGATCAAATAACCTATTCCTTTATATCGAACTGAATTATTTTTAGCAATTTTATTGTGACCAAGGACGTTAATACCCCAGCCGATAGTACCATAGCTGCTACTGTAATTAAACTTCCTGAGTACAGGTAACTTGATACAGCAACGAATACAGAACATATGAATGAACGAAGCGCCATGATTGCTGATGAAGCAGTTCCCTTGATCTCTGGAAATAAATCCATCGATTTAGCAAATATAACGGGATAGGTAGTAGCAGCGCCAATACCGAATATTGTCATGGCAATTGTTGTCAGGTATGGTGCATTATCAAATATTACCGATACAAGAACAAGTAATATTGAGCCAAGTATGGTAAGTATAGTTCCATAAATTACAGAATTTTTCCTGCCGATAAAATTATTTATTTGCCCGCAATAAAGGCTAGTTATGCAGAATGCACAAATAATAGCTCCTTGATGCAAGGCGTAATACATAATTGGTAAATTGTATGTTTCCATATAGAGAAAAGAGCCACATGCAACGAAACTCATCCAACCTCCATATACCAAACTGGGGGTTATAGATGCGTAGAAAAATTCTTTACTAAACAAAAGTTTTATATAATCTTTTTTAATTTTCTTAAGATCAAATTTCTCACGATCATTCTTTGTTTCCGGTAACCAGTAATATAACATTATCCAAGATATAACGGAGATTATAGCAATTGTGGTATAATTACCTCTCCAGCCAAGAGATTTATTAATGAAACTGCCAGCTATTGGGGCAGCAGACATAAAAACAGTAATCATTGAATTCATCATCCCAATTAACTTAGCTGATTGTTCTGAGTTGTAGAGGTCTGCTACCATTGCAAAAGCAACAACAGCAGAAGTGCCAGCACCTATTCCTTGAATTAATCGTGAAAAAAGTAAAAATACAATATTGGGTGCAAAAGCGCAGCCACATGCACCCGCCATCATTATTGCGTTGCCAATAATCATGACTTTGCGTCTCCCAAATGAATCAGATAATGGCCCATAGATCACACTTGATAGACAAAAGCCAAAGAAGTTAAGTGCTACTGTCATCTGGGTTAAGCCATCTGATATGTTAAAATAGTCTGAAATATCAGGAAAACTAGGTACAGAAATATCTACCTCTACACAGCATGTTAGTAGGGATATTACAAGTAATAAGGGTAGGCTCTTGGTCATATTTATCCTAGGTACTTATATTATTAATGCTTTTAAAGAGTATACGATTTCTTTAGATTTCTCTAAAGAGTATCTATTAAACACATGGCCCCAATCTGGCTTTGGGAACAGTCCGTCGCTTCTAAAACTAGCAACAATATTAATATGCATTTGGTGGACTATATTTGCCAGAGTGGCAATATTCAGTTTATCTGGGTTAAATACGGATTTCATTATTTTAGCTATTTGCAGTATTTCTGAATTTAATTTATTAAACTCATTTACCTTTAAATCCATAATTTCAACAATATCCTTCCTCTCAGGGATAAGTATTACCCAAGGAAAATGAGTATTATCCATCAAGCGTAATTGGCATAATTCAAGCTTAGTTATAAAGATACTATCCTGTTCCAATATGGAACTTAATTTAAAGGTCATTGAGTCCTCAGAGTTGTTTTTTTCAAATCTAATTTATCTATAATTCGTGCAAATGCTCCATTGCCTAGGACATTAGCACTAGTAATAAATGGGTCAAATAAAATATATAAAGCAGTTATCAAAGAAAGCATTTCTGTGTTAAATCCTAGATATTTATCTAATATTGGCAACATGACAAGTATTCCTCCACCCGGAATGGCTGCAACCGAGAATTTTGCAAGTACGAAATAAAATGTGAATATAATATATGTAGTTATGTCTGGTTGAGGTAAATTATAATTTTTTAAAATAGCATAAGCAAAACAAGGTATTGCTATACAATCTCCAACTAAATGAATATTGACAGTTGCTGGAATAACTGTGTGAACAAGGTCTTTATTTTGGGCATTTTTTTCTGTTCCGATGATGGTTAGGGGCATGCTAGCAGCGCTGGACATTGTACTAAAGCCACTTAGGGCTGCAGGAAGCATATTTTTAATAGAAATAACGGAGCTAGAGATATTAAATTTTTCTAGGACAAAATATACAAAAGTAACATAGCCAAACTGTCTAAAAGCAATGATCATAAATATCATAGTATAATTCTTCAAAATCTGAGTTATAACCCCATCATATTGAAGCTTTACTACAAACCCCGTGACAAAGAGAGGTATCATAAAAGTAATAATTTTGAGTAGTTTGGTTGTCATTGCTTCAAGCAATAAGCATATATTTTCTGTTTTTTTAGGAATTATTCTTGCTGATAATATCCCCATAATGATTCCAGAAAACATGGCGTAGTGATTTGGTATTAGGTTGGGTAGTGCAAATAGTATATGTCCTTTTAATGCATCATTCTCATTTGGAATTGCAAGCGATAAGTCAAAGCCATAGATAATTATTCCTATCACCTGGCTTAGAGAGGTGGTTAAGAAGTTAGAAATTATTACTCCTCCCAGAATTACCAAGATTATTCTAGACGCATCTTTTGCAAGATTTGCAGCTGCTTTATAAAGCAAGCTAAAGATTATTACTGGAAGCAAAAAGATGATTATTGATTTAATGGTTAAGCTAACACCAAATAGTATCTCTGCTAATTGTAGGGGTATATAGCCGCCAAAAGCTATAATTATGAATATTAGGAGTGCCAACAATGCTGGCATTTGATGAAACATGGCTTTAGACCTTGATTTTTGTTAGTAAATATATATGAGTGCGCCAAGGGAAGTGCGTAAAATTCAGTCGGTGAGAATCCGACCTATGCAAAGTCTAACCAACAGCATAGAAGCGACTATTGCATTGCAAGAGGTGACGAATGTGGTGAAGCCAGTAGAAGTGACATAT